>NZ_JAKGAY010000022.1:0-60661 GCF_021532545.1 Halomonas sp. Cn5-12 | reverse complement strand
CACCGATCAGCACGGTGGGTTTTGGCAATAACGGGCTTGCGAAAGCCAACTTGCACGGGGCGAATGATCAAAAAGTGCTCGCTGGCGGTGATAGGGAAAGTGTCGGCGCCGGCTTCACGGATTCAGGTAATATTTAATCAGTCTTTTTTGGGAATTTTTATTTTTTCTAAAGGAGTTCGCTGTGAGTTTTTTACGATTTCTGCCTAGGTCTTGGCGTACCCCTGTTTATTTAGTTGGTTTTATTTTAACCACTAACCCAGCACTGGCAACTAAATTGCCTCCATCTGTTGCAGTCTTTGACTGGACAATTGCAGAAACACTTCTCTCTCTTGATCCTAGCGCTGTCTCATTGGGCAATACCGCAGCCTTCCATAAATGGACTGGCGATAACTACAAAGATGTCGACATCATAGATATTGGAACACAGACATTTCCAAACATGGAACTACTAAGCAGCATCGAACCTCATCATATCCTTCTGTCTCCTAGCCAAGTTCGCCTCGGGCAAAGGTTAGCTAACATTGCACCTTATACCATCATCCAATCTTATCCTTATGTCGGAAATAGGAGTGGCCGTCTGTGGTCAAGCTTTGATGCATTTGCTCTTGAAATTGGTGTATCAGTCGATCAAAAAGCTGTAGCGGAACAGCTAATTATGGACACACGATCTCATCTTGAAGAATTGCGAAGTAACCTAAGCTCACAGCCACCACTGCTAGTTATTCAACTAGTAAATGAGCACTATGTCCGAGTATATGGCGAGAATAGTATGTTTCAGGAGGTGCTTCGGCAGTTAAATTTAAGCAATGCATGGACAGAAAAAACCAATCAGTGGGGCTATTCACTAGTAAGCATCAGAGAGCTTTTCAATGTGGAAGAAGCGAGACTGATTGTCATCGAAAGTGCATTCCCCATAGGTATAGAAAATAATATCGAGACTAGCGGCATGTGGCGTTACCTCCCCAGTGTCCAGCAAGGAGATTCTGTTGTTTTGTCGTCTTCTTTCTGGATAGCGGGTGCCCTCCCCTCCGCTCAACGCTTTGCCAATGCCTTGGTGAAAGCCCTATGATAGACACAATTTTAATGAGCATACTTTTTTTACTTTCATCCTAACCAGTTCACGCAAGTAGAATACTATAGATGAAATAACTGTAGCGGCATGCCGCTACAGTTATTCTATAGGCAAGAGGTCATAAAACCTTTACTCAAGCTGGCACCTGCTCACCGATATACCGATGAGCACTTGCTTCCAGTAGCTCCTCCACCTGAGATATCAGATCCTCATCCCCAACAATTGAGAAGTGGTCATGGGGAGTTTCAATTGAGGTTCTCGGGATTCGATTTAACTGGTTCGCTAACGCCTGTCGCTCTTCCCAACCTCTTTTCGATTCCCACCAGCAGTCCACGTCACAGTCCAATGCAGGCAAGGCATCAAGCTGTAGTGAAAGGTACTTCAAATGCCGCGCCACGCAGAATATTCTAGCAAGCTCCTCGCTACCCAATGTTGCGTAACCCTCACGACCATATGCATCGAATGACGCCATTAGCTTCGACAGCTTAAGGGCAACCTCCTCCTCACTCGGTTCCTCCTTGCTCTCCTCCTTACCATCCCGAGCTTCAAGCGAAACACTTGGCAATATAACCGATGCAAAGTTTGCAAAATCTCGCTGCCAGCTATCCTCGCTATGCAGACCACCGCCAGGTACATAGGGATCTATCAAAGCCAGTTGGCTCACGTCTTGCCCCACCCCTTCAAGACGTGCCGCGATCATCGCGGCCAATGCTCCACCAAGAGACCATCCCAATAGCCGATAGGGCCCCACGGGTTGTATGCGGCGTATCGTCTCCACATAGTCATCAGCCATTGTTTCAAGTGATGAATCTCGATGCTGTGGGTCGGTCAACATTCGGCAAGACAGACCGTAAACCGTGCATACTCCCTGCAAGCGCCGAGCCAACGGTTGATAGTCAAAAACCGTTCCCATCACGGCATGAATGCAGAATAGCGGCGGCTGAGTGCGACACTCGCCATTGAGCATGAGAGCCCCTTTGGGCAGAACCTCAGTGTGATTCCTCACTTCCAGCAGATCAGCAATGGTCGGCTTCTGCATCAGGTCGAATAGCTTGAAGTCGAGTTTAGGTTCCCGCAGCGCTTGCACATGGTTCATTACTTTTAGGCTTAGCAAAGAATCACCACCTAATTCGAAGAAATTATCAGTTTCGCCGACCCGCTCAATGCCCAGCACTTGCTGCCAAATCTCAGCGAGTTGGTGTGCCTCTGGTGTGGAAGGTGTCACGTAATCCCGGGGCTCTCCTGGATGAGGCTCAGGCAATGCTTTGCGCTCCACCTTACCGTTGGCATTCAGCGGCAGTGTGTCGAGCATGATCACGACACCCGGCACCATATAGTCTGGCAACTGTTGGCCCAGTCGATCATGTAATTTACTCGTGTCGAGTTCACTGTCGGCCTGGGGAACCACATAGGCCACCAACCTGGCGCCATTGGGGCCTTCTTGGGCGACCACCACCGCCTCGCGAATCTCCGGCTGAGCGAGCAGTTCGGCTTCGATCTCGCCCAGTTCGATCCGCAGACCGCGGATTTTTACTTGGTGGTCGAGGCGGCCCAGGTACTCGAGCTGACCATCCTCCCGCCAGCGCACCAGGTCACCGGTACGGTAGAGGCGCTCGCCCTCATGGAGTGGGTCGGCAATAAAACGCTCCGCCGTGAGATCACTGCGATTGAGATAACCACGGGCCAGGCTTACCCCGCCCAGGTACAACTCTCCCGCGACGCCCTGGGGCACCAGGTTAAGGTCATCATCCATGATGTAGGTGCGAGTACCACTAATGGGCCGCCCAATAGGGATCTGGCGGTGATCGTCATCACGGCACCACCAGTGCGTGACATGAATGGTGGTTTCGGTGGGGCCATAAAGATCGTGAAGGTTAGCCCCATCGAGACACTCCGCCACGTCCTTCTGCAGCGAGGCGGGAACAGCCTCGCCACCGCACATGATATGTTTGAGACGCGTCTTGGCTTTGACGTCGGGATAGGCCAGGAAGGCCTTGAGCATGGAGGGCACAAAGTTGAGCGTGGTGACGCCGTGCCGCTGGATCAGCTCGATGATGCGCTCTGGATCTCGATGGTCGCCTGGCTGGGCAATCACCAAACGTGCCCCGACACTCAGCGGCCAGAAAATCTCCCACACCGAGACGTCGAACCCGAACGGCGCCTTGTGCAGTACGGCATCGGTATCGGTGAGCTGGTAGGTCTCCTGCATCCAGACCATGCAGTTGGTCAAGGCATCATGGCGGATGGCAGCGCCTTTGGGTCTCCCGGTGGAGCCCGAGGTGTAGATCACATAGGCGAGGTGCTCGCCGTGCAGTGTTACCGATGGATCGGTAGAGGCGTGATGTGCCACGTCCAGTCGATCCAACTCAACAACGCTAAGGCCAGCCGCTAGCGGCAAGGACTCGCGCAAGTGGTGCTGGGTCAGCAGCAGCTCGATGCCACTATCGTCGGCGATAAAGGCCAGCCGCTCCAAGGGATACTCGGGATCCAGCGGCACATAGACGCCGCCGGCCTTGAGGATGCCCAGCAGCCCCACCACCATCTCTATGGAACGCTCCATGGCAATGCCCACACGGGTCTCGGGTTGTATACCTAGGCCGATCAGATAATGGGCCAACTGGTTGGCACGGGTATTGAGTTCGGCGTAGCTGAGCGACTGATCGTCGAAGATGAGAGCCGTGGCCTCTGGCGTTGCTTCCGCCTGTCGCTCTATCAACTGATGCACTGGAGAAGTGTCAGAACAGTGCTGAGCATTTTCTCCCCACTCGCTCAACAACTGATGCTCATCCTTTCCTAGCAGGCTGATCTCACTGATCGCTTGCCGTGGTGCCGTTTGCAGACGTTCCACGATGCCTGTCACGGCCGAGCACATGTAATCACACAGGCGCTGGGCGCCGATTGTGCGGCTCACTTGTCCTACTAGTTGAAAACCTTCTCCCGAATCATCTACCGCCATACCAATGGGGTAGTTGGTTCGCTCCTGGCCGCTCAGCACTTCCAGCCCTTCCCAGGTGTGGGTAGGCGTTCCTTCTTCCTGGAGAGCGCTGTAACGGTAGTTCAGCAGACTCGTGAACAGCGGCGATCCTCCAGGCAACCCGCTGCATCGCTGAGCCAGTCCGAGGCTGGCATGCTCGTGATGCATGAGCTCAGAAAGGGCCTCGTGGGTTTGTCGCAAAGACTGCTCGATACCTTGAGTACCCGTTTTGATGCGCACCGGCAAGGTGTTGATAAACATCCCCAGCGCCCGCTCGGCACCTGCGATGCCCTGCATTCGGCCGAACAAAACGGTGCCAAATACCACGTCGTGCCGCCCCGTCGTTTTGCTCAGCACCAAGGCCCAGGCCAGGTGGAACAGGCTGGCCGTGCTGACGCCATGGCGCTGGGCCTGTTGCCGCACCCGCTGGGCTAGCTCTGCTTCCAGTGGAACGCGTACTTCTTCGATATCGCGGCCATCGCCACGCACCTCCAGCAGCCCAAAGGGGGCGGTGGGCTCTTCGATATCCCCCAACTGCTCGCGGAAGAAGGCTTCATGTTGGTCTGAGTTTACCCCTAGCCGAGCCTGCGCCACGAAGTTGCGGAAGGGCAGGGGCTTGGGTAGCTCATCTGCACGGCCTTGCTGGATCAATACGATCTCTTCCACCAGTAGCTCGAGCGTAGTGTGGTCCATCACCAAGTGGTGGCTGGGTAGCTGCAGTAGCCAGCGACCTTGTTCGACATCATGGGCAGCCACAGCGCGCAGCATGGGGGCCCGGCGAACATCGAGGCGGTGGTGCTCAGGATCCACCTCGGCATTCAGTTGTTCGGCTACGCTCTGTGATGGGGCACCATCCAAGTCCAGCCATTCGAGTACCAGCTCTGCATGCTTGCAGACCACCTGCACCGGTTCGCGGAGCCCTTCCCAGAGCACGGCGGTACGCAGAATATCGTGACGGGCGATCAGCTGATTAAAGCCGACCATAAAGGCTTCCAGCCTCTCGCGGCTATCGAAGCCCAGTAGTCGTGGCGTCACATAGGTATCGCCTTCTTCTTGCAGCCGGTGGTGGAAGAGAATGCCCTCCTGCAGTGGTGCCAGGGGGTAGATGTCCTGAATATTGCTGACACCACCGGGCACAGCGGCTTCGATCTCACGAAGTTCTTCGGCATTGAGCTCGATTAGCGTCAACATCTCGGGCTGGAGAGCCTGACAATAGTGAGGAATCAGATTGGGTGGGATGGTGATCTCAGTATGCTCGGGTGCCTGCGTCAACGCTTGAGCAAAGGCCGCCAGCTCTGGACATTGGAACAGCGTGCGCACCTCTGCCGTCAGTCCTCGATGCCGCATTTGCTCCAAAACTTTCAGAGCCAATAACGAATGGCCCCCCAGCTCGAAGAAGTTGTCGTGGCGGCCCACCCTTTCGACGCCCAGTATTTCTGACCAGATGTCTGCCAGCGCTTCTTCCACCGCACTCTGTGGAGGCGCGTACTGCGAGCCACTGGCCAACTCCGGCTCGGGCAGGGCCTTGCGATCCACTTTGCCGTTGGCATTCAGCGGCAATGCCTCGAGGGCGACCACGATGCCCGGTACCATATACTCCGGTAGCTTTTGTCCCAGCGTTTCACGTAGTGAGCTGGTGTCGAGTTCACTGTCGGCTTGGGGAACCACATAAGCGACCAGCCTCGAACCGCCGGGGCTTTCCTGGGCGGCCACCACCGCCTCGCGAACCTCCGGCTGAGATAATAGCTCGGCTTCGATCTCGCCCAGCTCGATACGCAAGCCACGTATCTTCACCTGGTGATCAAGGCGGCCCAGGTACTCGAGCTGGCCGTCCTCCCGCCAGCGCACCAGATCGCCGGTGCGGTAGAGGCGTTCGCCCTGCGCAAACGGATCAGCGACAAAACGTTCTGCGGTAAGGTCAGGCCGGTGCAGATAGCCCCGTGCCAAACCAATACCTCCGAGATAGAGTTCACCTGCGACTCCGGGCGGCGCCAAGTTAAGATCGCCATCCAATACGTAAGTGCGGATACCGGCGATCGGTTGGCCGATCGCTACCTGGTTGCGTCCATCGTCTTGGCAAGTCCAGTGGGTAACATCAATGGCCGCTTCGGTGGGGCCATAGAGGTTGTAGAGTGCCACTTGAGGTAAGCGGGCAAATACCTGATTCTGCAACTCTGCCGGTAGCGCTTCGCCGCTACACACCATGCGTGTCAGGCTGGTGCAGGCCTCGATGTCGCCGTGGGCCAGGAAGGCCTGCAGCATCGAGGGTACAAAGTGCAGTGTAGTGATGTCATGGGTACGGATTAGCTCGACCAATTGTGACGGTTCGCGATGGGCTCCCGGCGGCGCCATCACCAGGCGCCCCCCCTGCATCAGCGGCCAGAAGAACTCCCACACCGAGACATCGAAGCTGAAGGGCGTCTTCTGCAGCACCGCATCGTCAGCCGTTAGGCCATAGGCATCCTGCATCCACCGTAAGCGATTAGTCAGTGCATGGTGACGGTTGGCCACTCCTTTGGGTCGCCCGGTGGAACCCGAGGTGTAAATCACGTAGGCGAGGTGCTCACCATGCAGGGCTACTCCGGGATTATTCGAGGCATAGTGCGCTACTTCTAGACGATCCAGCTCGATAACGCTCAGACTCTCAGCTATCGGCAACGTATCGCGAAGATGCTGCTGGGTGAGAAGCAACTCGATGCCGCTGTCTTCGACCATATAGGCCAGCCGCTCGGAGGGGTAATCCGGATCCAGTGGCACATAGGCGCCACCCGCCTTGAGAATCGCTAGTAGACCCACCACCATCTCGATGGAGCGTTCCATGGCGACACCCACCTGGGTTTCGGGCCTTACACCTAGGCCAATAAGATAATGAGCCAAGCGGTTGGCGCGGGTGTTGAGTTCGGCGTAGCTAAGTGACTGATCTTCGAATACTACTGCCGTGACCTCGGAAGTTGCCAAAGCCTGCTGCTCAATCAGATAATGGACTGGAGAAGTGTCAGAATACTGTTGCTTATCCTCTCCCCACTCTCTCAACAACTGCTGCTCGTCTGTTCTGAGTAGGCTGATCTCACTTAATGATTGTTGAGATGCAGCTTGCAGACTTTCTACGATGCCTGCAATTGCTGTACTCAGATAGTCACACAGCCGCTGAGCACCGACTATACGGCTCACCTGCCCTACCAACTGAAAGCCGTTACCTAGATCGTCCACCGACATCGTGATCGGGTAGTTGGTGCGCTCCTGACTATCCAGCAAAATCATGCCCGAGCTAGGCTGAGAGTCTTCATCCTTTGTCGGGCTATAGCGGTAGTTAAATAGAGTTGTGAACAGCGGTGTTCTTCCAGGCAGACCGCTGCAGCGTTGCGCCAGGGCGAGGCTCGCATGCTCGTGTTGCAACAGCGCAGACAGGGCCTCGTGGGCCTGGCGTAGGGAGTTCTCGATGCCTTGGGAACCCGTCTTAATACGTATGGGCAGCGTATTGATAAACATCCCCAAAGCCCGTTCGGCACCCTCGGCGCCTTGCATGCGCCCGAATAACAGGGTGCCAAACACCACATCGTCCCGCCCAGTGGTTTTGCTCAGCACCAACGCCCAGGCCAAATGGAACAGGCTAGCCGTGCTCACACCATAACGCTGTGACTGTTGCCTCACCTGCTGGGCCAGCTCCACTGGCAAAGGAAGGCGAACTTCCTCTATCTCACTGCCATCGCCGCGAACGTCTAACAGACCGAAGGGCGCGGTAGGTTCTTCAACATCGCCCAACCGCTCGCGGAAGAAGGCCTCATGCTCTTTCTGGCTTACCCCTAGTCGGGTCTGGGCAACGAAATTGCGGAATGGGAGCGGTTGGGGTAATTCATCTTCGCGGTCTTGCTGGATCAGGGTAATCTCTTCCACTAGTAGCTCAAGGGTAGTGTGATCCATCACCAAGTGATGACCAGGCAACTGCATTAGCCATCGATCCTGTCTAACATCGTACGCAGCCAGCGCCCGAAGCATCGGCGCTCGCCGCACATCAAGGCGATGATGCTCAGGATCCACTTTCGCATTCAGTTGTTCGGCAACGCTTTGTGATGAGGCGCCATCCACGTTTAGCCATTCGAGGGCTAATTCGGCATGCCGGTATACCACCTGTACCGGCTCGCGCAGGTTTTCCCACAACACCGCTGTACGTAAAATATCATGACGGGCAATCAGCTTATTGAAACAGGCTATAAAGGCTCCCAGTCGTTCTCGGCTGTCGAAGCCAAGCAGACGCGGGGTGACATAGGCATCGCCTTCTTCCTGCAGCCTATGGTGGAAGAGAATGCCCTCCTGCAGTGGTGCCAACGGATAAACATCCTGAATATTGCTAGTACCGCCGGGCACTGCCGCTTCGATGGCGCTGATCTCTTCGTCATCGAGTTCAATTAAGGGCAGCATCTCAGGCTGGAGAGCCTGACAATCTTGAGGGATCCGGTTGGGCGGGATGATTACCTCCTGCCGCTCTGATGTCTGCGTCAGTGCCTGGGCAAAGGTCGCCAATTCCGGGTATTGGAACAGCGTGCGTACCTGCGCCGTTAGTCCCCGATGCCGCATTTTCTCCAGCACTTTTAGAGCTAGCAGCGAATGCCCCCCCAGCTCAAAGAAGTTGTCATGACGGCCCACACATTTGACACCAATCACCTCTGACCAGACTTCCGCCATCGCTTCTTCCACTTCGCCCTGGGGCGGCTCATACTGCGAGCCACTGGCCAAATCCGGCACGGGCAGGGCCTTACGGTCTACCTTGCCATTGGCATTCAACGGAAGCGACTCCAATGGGATCACAACGCTCGGCACCATATAGTCCGGCAGTCGTTGCCCCAGCGCCTCACGTAGTGGGCTAGTGTCGAGCTTGATGTTAGCCTGGGGAACCACATAAGCGACTAACCTAGAGCCGCTAGAACCTTCCTGAGCTACCACTACCGCTTCGCGAACCTCTGGCTGGGATAATAGCTCGGCTTCGATCTCCCCCAGTTCGATACGTAGGCCACGTATTTTTACTTGATGGTCGAGGCGCCCCAGGTACTCGAGCTGGCCATCCTCCCGCCACCGCACCAGATCGCCGGTGCGGTAGAGGCGCTCGCCCTCTGTGAACGGATCAGCGATAAAGCGCTCCGCCGTAAGATCACTGCGATTGAGATAGCCACGGGCCAGACTGATCCCACCCAGGTATAACTCTCCAGCCACACCCGGTGGCGCCAGGTTGAGCTCACCATCCAAGACGTAGGTGCGGGTACCGCTAATAGGCCGCCCAATGGGGATCTGGCGATGAGCGTCATCACGACACCACCAGTGAGTGACATGAATGGTGGTTTCAGTGGGGCCATAGAGGTCATGCAGGTGGGCGCCGTCGAGGCACTCAGCTACGTCCTGCTGTAGAGTGGCGGGAACGGCTTCGCCACCGCACATGATATGCTTGAGCCGCGTCTTGGCCTTGACATCAGGATAGGCCAGGAAGGCCTTGAGCATAGAGGGCACGAAATTAAGCGTGGTGACTCCGTGCCGCTGAATCAGCTCAATGATGCGTTCTGGATCCCGGTGGTCGCCTGGTTGGGCGATCACCAAGCGTGCCCCAACACTCAGCGGCCAGAAAATCTCCCATACCGACACGTCGAACCCGAACGGCGCCTTGTGCAGTACTGCATCGGTATCGGTGAGTTGGTAGGTCTCCTGCATCCAGACCATGCAGTTGGTCAAGGCATCATGGCGAATGGCAGCGCCCTTGGGCCGCCCGGTGGATCCCGAGGTGTAAATCACGTAGGCGAGGTGCTCACCGTGCAGCGCCACCGCTGGATTGGTAGAGGTGTGATGTGCCACGTCCAGCCGATCCAACTCGATAACGCTAAGTCCATCCGCTACCGGCAATGACTCGTGCAAGTGGTGCTGAGTCAGCAGCAGCTCGATGCCACTATCTTCGGCGATGAACGCCAGCCGCTCTGAAGGATACTCGGGATCCAGCGGCACATAGGCGCCCCCCGACTTGAGAATCGCCAAGAGGCCCACCACCATATCGATGGAGCGCTCCATGGCGATGCCCACCCGGGTCTCCGGTTTTACACCAAGACCGATCAAATAGTGGGACAGACGATTGGCACGAGTATTGAATTCGGCGTAGCTGAGTGACTGCTCCTCAAATACTAATGCAGTAGCCTCGGGCGTTACCTCGGCCTGGCGCTCGATCAATTGATGGATTGACTGAGTATCGGGATGCCGGTGGGAATTCACTCCCCACTCGCTTAATAAACGCCGTTCTTCTTCTCCTAGTAGGCTGAACTCACTTATCGCTTGTTGCGGTGCCGTTTGCAGGCTTTCCACCATGCTGGCTACAGCGGCTTGCATGTAATTACATAACCTTCGTGCACCAATCGTGCGACTCACCTGCCCTACTAGCTGGAAGCCTTCTCCCAGATCATCTACCGCCATACCAATCGGGTAGTTGGTACGCTCCTGGCCGCCTATTACTTCCACCCCCTCCCAAATATGAGCGGAACTACCTTCGTGCTTCGGTGCACTATAGCGATAGTTAAGTAAACTGGTGAAGAGTGGCATGCCACTAGTTAGTCCACTACAGTGCTGCGCAAGACCAAGGCTAGCGTGTTCGTGATGCAGCAGCGCTGATAGGGACTCGTGGGTTTGTCGTAAGGACTGCTCGATACCTTGGGCCATTTTGATACGCACCGGAAGCGTATTGATAAACAACCCTAGTGCCCGCTCAGCGCCCTCAGTACCCTGCATACGGCCGAACAGCACTGTGCCAAATACCACGTCGTCCCGCCCGGTGGTTTTGCTTAGCACCAACGCCCAGGCCAAGTGGAACAGGCTGGCCGTGCTGACACCATGGCGCTGCGCCTGCTGCCGCACCTGCTGGGCTAGTTCCGCAGCCAAAGGAACGCGTACTTCTTCGATATCGCTGCCATCGCCACGAATGTCTAGTAGCCCGAAGGGCGCTGTCGGTTCTTCAACATCGCCCAACCGCTCTCTAAAGAAGGCTTCGTGCTCTTCCAGACTTACCCCCAGACGCGCCTGCGCTACGAAGTTGCGGAATGGGATCGGCTTGGGCAGTGCGTCCTCGCGGCCTTGCTGGATCAGGGCTATTTCTTCCACCAGTCGCTCGAGGGTGGTGTGATCCATGACGAGGTGATGGCTAGGTAGTTGCAACAGCCAGCGGTTTTGCTCAGCATCGTAGGCAGTCACCGCCCGTAGCATCGGCGCTCGGCGCACATCGAGGCGATGGCGCTCAGGATCCACCTCTGCATTCAGCCGTTCGGCAACACTTTGTGATGGGATACCATCCACGCTTAGCCATTCGAGGGCTAATTCAGCATGCCGGTAAACCACCTGAACCGACTCACGCAGGTTTTCCCAAAGCACAGCAGTGCGCAGGATATCGTGACGGGCAATCAGCTGATTAAAACCGGCTATAAAGGCTTCCAGCCGTTCTCGGCTGTCGAAGCCAAGCAGACGTGGAGTGACATAGGCATCACCCTCTTCCTGTAGCCGGTGGTGGAATAGAATACCCTCCTGTAACGGTGCTAGCGGGTAGATATCCTGGATATTGCTGGCCCCACCCGGCACGGCCGTTTCGATGGCGCTGATCTCTTCAGCATTGAGCTCGATGAGTGTCAACATCTCAGGTTGGAGAGTCTGACAATCGTGAGGGATCAGATTGGGCGGGATATTGATTTCCTGCTGTCCTGATGTCTGCGTCAATGCCCGGGCGAAGGCCGCCAGTTCCGGGCACTGGAACAGCGTGCGCACCTGCGCCGTCAAGCCCCGGTGCCGCATTTGCTCCAGCACTTTTAGAGCCAGAAGCGAATGCCCCCCCAGCTCAAAGAAGTTGTCATGACGGCCCACACGTTCGACGCCAATTACCTCTGACCAGATTCCCGCCAGCGCTTTTTCCACCTCTCCCTGGGGCGGCTCATAGTGCGTGTTACTGGCCAAGTCCGGCTTGGGCAGGGCCTTGCGATCCACCTTGCCGTTGGCATTCAGCGGCAGTGCTTCGAGCATGACCACGACGCCCGGCACCATATAGTCTGGCAGTCGTTGCCCCAGCACCTCACGTAGTGAGGTGCTATCGAGTTCACTGCCAGCCTGGGGAACCACATAGGCCACCAGTCTCGAACCAGTGGAGTCTTCTTGCGCTACCACTACCGCCTCGTGGACTGTCGGCTGAGAGAGTAGTTCGGCTTCGATCTCACCTAGCTCAATACGTAGGCCGTGGATCTTAACCTGGTGATCGAGGCGGCCCAGGTACTCAAGCTGGCCATCCTCCCGCCAGCGCACTAGATCGCCGGTACGGTAGAGGCGTTCTCCCTGCGCAAACGGATCAGCGATAAAACGTTCTGCTGTAAGGTCGGTACGATTCAAATAGCCCCTCGCTAGACCAGCGCCGCCCAGGTAAAGCTCACCTGCTATGCCGACCGGTACAAGATTCAGATCGGCATCCAGCACCAGTGCCTTACGTGCCCCAATTGGCTGGCCGATCGGCACTTGAGGCGACTGCCCCAACCCAGCATCGTCTGACCATAGCGTCGGCGAGATAACGGTTTCGGCCGGACCATAGGCATTGAACAGTCGCTCTGGCTGGCAAATTCGACGAACTCCCTCAAACTCATCTCGCGACCAGGCTTCGCCACCGGCAATGCATAGGCGCACCGGCAAGGAACCTGCCGGCAAGCTTTGATAGAGGTGGCGTAAATAAGCCGGCGGCAGATACAGCACGCTAACGGCATGCTGCCGCACCAGAGTGGCTAGCGTCTCGGTTCCTAGATGGCGTCCTTGTGGTAGCACAAGGGCTGCTCCTGCTAGCAGTGGAAGCAACCACTGTTCCCCAGCGGCGTCAAAACTGATCGAAGCGAACTGAAGTAGCCGGTCTTCGGGCGTCAGTCCATAGCGCGCGCCAATCGCTTGAAGATGCATCGACAGCGGGCCATGACTCACCCCAACGCCCTTGGGCCGCCCAGTGGAGCCCGAAGTGTAGATCAAATAGGCGAGGTGCTCGCCATGCAGCGTCACCTCAGGATTGGTCGAGGTATATTGCGTGACATCCAGCCTATCCAGATCCAGCTCGATAACGCTCAAGTTCTCAGCTACCGGCAACGTATCGCGAAAACGCTGCTGGGTGAGCAGCAACTCGATACCGCTGTCCTCAGCCATATAGGACAGCCGCTCAGCGGGGTAAGCCGGATCCAGCGGCACATAGGCCCCCCCCGCCTTGAGAATAGCCAGCAGCCCCACCACCATTTCGATAGAGCGCTCCACAGCGATGCCCACCCGCGTCTCAGGTTTTACGCCTAGGCCAATCAGGTAGTGAGCCAACTGGTTGGCGCGTGTATTGAGTTCGGCGTAGCTGAGTGACTCATCCTCAAACACTAATGCAGTAGCCTCTGGCGTTACAGCAGCCTGCTGCTCAATCAGTTGATGGGTGGGCTGGGCATTGGGATACCGCTGTGTGTTTACGCCCCATTCCTGTAATTTTAGCTGTTCATCTATATCTAACAGTTCGACATCGCTCAATGCGCGTTCCGGCATCTCTGCCAATGCCTGCAGAATAACCATATAGTGCTGAGCTAGGCGCTCTATGGTGGTTGCCTCAAACAACTCTTCTGCATAAACGAAGCTTGCCTCCAGGCAACCATCCTTGCGCTCGACCACATTGAGCGTCAGTTCGAACTGAGCTTTTCCCTGCTCCAGCGCCCAGGTACTCAGTTCCAGTCCTGGTAGCGTCTGCAGCGATCCATGATCTTGCCGCTGGTGGTTGAACATCACCTGGAACAGCGGCGTGTGGCTCAAGCTACGCTCGGGCTGCAGCGCTTCCACTAATTGCTCGAACGGCAGATCTTGATGCTCTTGTGCCCCCAGAGCTGCACGTTTGCTCTGTTCCAGCGCCTCAGCCAGGCTAAGGCGTCCACATAACATATTGCGCAGTACCTGGGTGTTGACGAAAAGCCCCACCACGCCTTGGGTTTCCGTCCGGTGGCGGTTGGCAATTGGCACGCCGACCCGGATATTTTCCTGCCCCGTATATCGATACAGCAGCGCTTGGAAACCGGTGAGTAACGTCATAAACAGGGTGGCGCCCTTCGCCTGAGCCTGATGACTCAATCCGCTCACCATCGAGCCAGGAAGCATTATTTCGTGGCTTGCTGCTTGATAGTGTCCATCGCTGCGACGTGGGTGATCGGTCGGCAACTGCAGTACCGGGTGTTCGTTGCCAAGTTCCACCTGCCAGTATGCGAGCTGGCGATCTTTCTCGCCCGCTTCCATCCATTGACGCTGCCAGAGTGCATAATCAGCGTACTGTATCGGCAGGGCTGGCGGCTGCCACGTCTCACCCGTTACCCGAGCGGAGTAGTCCGCTGCAAATTCATCGATGATCAACTGCATCGACCAACCATCGGAGACGATGTGGTGCATTACCACTACTAACAGGTACTCCTCTTCAGCTAAACGCAGTATCCCCACGCGCAAAAGTGGCCCCTGCTCCAAATCGAAAGGATCGTTGCAAAGCCGATCAACCTCATTTTCTATTGCCCCTTCTCGTTCAGCCTTCGGCATATGACCTAGGTCGACCTCATGCAATGCGAAGTTGCTATCAGCCTGCACCACCTGCATCAACCCACCCTCGCCATCGTCGCGGAACACCGTCCGCAATGTTTCATGACGAGATATTAAGGCGGAGAAGCTACCCCGCAGTGCTTCAGTATCCAGCGAGCCCTTAAGGGTCAGAGCACCAGTAATATGGTAAGCGCTGCTTTGAGGATCCATGCGCCACAGAAACCACTGGCGAAGTTGGGCATAAGAGGGTGAGCAAGCTGTCTGTTGTGATACAGGACGAGAAAGAATTGGGAACTGGCCAATGCCTAACCCCTGAGTGCGGATCTTGTCGTAAACTGCGCGACGCTGCTCGACAGGTAATCCGGCAAAGCGTTCCGCAATACGACGGGTATCTATGTTACTCATTGAACGGTATCCATGCTGTCGATAAAGGAATCAATATCGGAGAGCGACTGCTCTAAGGAGTGCCCGCTGCTTAGCGTGGCAATACACTCTGCCAGGTCGCGCAGCAGTGGTTTCCTAAACACCTCGGATAGTTGGAGCTCAACTTGCATATCAGCTTGAACGCGTGCCGCCATTTGCATCGCAAGTAGCGAGTGCCCCCCCAACTCGAAGAAATTGTCGTGACGTCCCACTTGATCCATGCCCAACACATCAGACCAGGTTTCCGCCAGGGCTTCTTCCACCTCGCCCTGAGGCGGCTCGTACTGCGTGCTACTGGCCAAATCCGGAGCGGGCAGGGCCTTGCGATCTACCTTGCCGTTAGCATTCAGCGGTAGTGCATCGAGGGTGACCACGACGCCCGGTACCATATAGTCCGGCAGTCGTTGCCCCAGCGCTTCACGTAATGAGCTGGTGTCGAGTTCACTGTCGGCTTGGGGAACCACATAAGCGACTAACCTAGAACCACCGGGGCTTTCTTGGGCGACCACTACTGCTTCGCGAACCTCCGACTGAGAGAGTAGTTCGGCTTCGATCTCGCCAAGCTCGATACGCAGGCCGCGGATCTTCACTTGGTGGTCGAGGCGGCCCAGGTACTCGAGCTGACCATCCTCCCGCCAGCGCACTAGGTCACCGGTGCGGTAGAGGCGTTCGCCCTGCGCAAATGGATCGGCGACAAAACGTTCTGCGGTAAGACCAGAGCGGTGCAGATAGCCCCGCGCCAAGCCCACGCCACCAAGATAGAGTTCACCTGCGACCCCGGGAGGCGCCATGTTGAGATCGCCGTCTAGTACGTAGGTGCGGATACCCGCAATCGGTTGGCCGATGGCTACGTGGTTGCGCCCATCGTCTTGGCACGTCCAGTGGGTAACGTCGATAGCTGCTTCGGTGGGGCCATAGAGGTTGTAGAGCGCCGCGTGAGTTAATCGAGCCAATACTTGGTTCTGCAGTTCAGCCGGTAGCGCCTCTCCGCTGCATACCAGACGCGTCAGGCTGGTACAGGTTTCGATCTCGCCATGAGCCAGGAAGGCCTGCAGCATTGAAGGTACGAAGTGCAGTGTAGTGATGTTATGCCTACGGATTAGCTCGACCAACTGTACCGGTTCACGATGGGCACCTGGTGGCGCCATCACCAGCCGGGCGCCCTGCATCAGCGGCCAGAAGAATTCCCATACTGAAACATCGAAACTGAAGGGGGTTTTCTGTAGCACCGAATCGTCGGTCGCTAAGCCATAGGCGTCCTGCATCCACTGTAGGCGATTGGTAAGGGCATGGTGACGGTTGACCGCGCCCTTGGGCCGCCCGGTGGAGCCCGAGGTGTAAATCACATAGGCGAGATGTTCACCGTGCAGTGCCACCTGAGGGTTGGTGGACGCATAATGCGTCACATCCAACTGATCCAGCTCAATAACGTTCAGGCTCCCCACCACCGGCAAGATGTCGCGCAGGTGCTGTTGGGTAAGCAGCAGCTCGATGCCACTGTCCTCGACCATATAGAACAGCCTCTCGGCGGGGTAATCCGGATCCAGCGGCACATAAGCCCCCCCCGCTTTGAGGATACCCAGCAGCCCCACCACCATTTCGATGGAGCGCTCCATGGCGATACCCACTCGGGTCTCGGGTTTTACGCCAAGTCCGATTAGATAGTGGGCCAAGCGATTGGCGTGGGTATTGAGTTCGGCGTAGCTGAGAGACTGATCTTCAAATACTAGCGCCGTAGCCGCTGGGGTTGCCGCAGCTTGGCGCTCAATCAGCTGATGGACTGGCTGAGCATCGGGATGGTGGGAGTTCACCCCCCACTCGTTTAACAACCGCTGCTCTTCTTTTCCTAGCAGGTTGATCTCGCTTAGTGCTTGCTGCGGTGCTGTTTGCAGGCTTTCCACAATGCCAGCTACAGCAGCTTCCATGTAATCACATAATCTTTGTGCACCAATCGTGCGACTCACCTGCCCTACTAGCTGGAAGCCCTCTCCCAGATCATCTACCGCTATACCGAATGGGTAATTGGTACGCTCCTGGCTACCCAGTATCTCCATTCCTTCCAAGCTATGAGCGGGGCTTCTTTCTTGTTGAGATGCGCTATAACGATAGTTCAGCAAACTGGTAAATAGCGGCGTTCCACCGGGCAACCCGCTGCAGCGCTGCGCAAGGCCAAGGCTGGCATGCTCGTGATGCAACAGGGCAGATAAAGCCTCGTGGGTTTTTCGCAAGGACTGATCGACACCTTGAGCGCCCATTTTGATACGCACAGGGAGCGTATTGATAAACATCCCCAGCGCCCGCTCGGCGCCCTCGGTGCCCTGCATGCGGCCGAACAGCACAGTGCCGAACACCACATCGTCCCGCCCAGTGGTTTTGCTCAATACCAAGGCCCAGGCCAGATGGAACAGGCTAGCCGTGCTCACACCATAGCTCTGGGCCTGTTGCCGCACCTGCCGGGCCAGTTCTGTATCCAGAGGAACGCGAACTTCCTCTATCTCGCTGCCATAGCCGCGAACGTCTAGTAGCCCGAAGGGCGCGGTCGGTTCTTCAATATCGCCCAACTGCTCACGGAAGAAGGCCTCATGCTCCTCCTGGCTTACCCCTAGCCGGGCCTGGGCAACGAAATTGCGGAATGGAAGTGGTTGGGGTAGCTCATCTTCGCGGCCTTGCTGGATCAGGGAAATTTCTTTCACTAATAGCTCAAGGGTAGTGTGATCCATGACGAGGTGGTGGCTAGGTAGCTGCAACAGCCAGCGATTTTGCTCGGCATCATATGCAGCAACTGCCCGTAGCATGGGGGCTCGACGCACATCGATACGATGATGTTCAGGGTTCACCTCGGCATTCAGCCGTTGAGCGACGCAGTGAGAACCATCTCCCTCCACGTCTAGCCATTCGAGGGCTAGTTCGGCATATCGGTAAACCACTTGTACCGGTTCACGACCTCCCTCCCAAAGTACCGCCGTACGTAAAATATCGTGGCGGGCAATGAGCTGGTTAAAACCGATAATAAAGGTTTCCAGCCGTTCTCGGCTGTCGAAGCCAAGCAGACGCGGGGTAACATAGGCATCGCCCTCTTCCTGCAAACGGTGGTGAAAGAGAATGCCCTCCTGCAGTGGTGCCAGCGGGTAAATATCCTGGATATTGCTGGCTCCACCCGGCACTGCCGCTTCGATGGCGCTGATCTCTTCGGCATTGAGTTCGATCAAAGTCAGCATCTCGGGCTGGATTGCCGAGCAGCCATCTGGAATGCGGTTAGGCGGGGTGATCATTTCTTGCTGCTCTGATGCCTGCGTCAATGCCCGGGCAAAGGCCGCCAGTTCCGGGCATTGGAACAGCGTGCGTACCTGCGCCTTCAGTCCTTGATGCCGCATTTGCTCCAACACCTTCAGAGCCAATAATGAATGCCCACCCAACTCAAAGAAATTATCGTGACGCCCTACCTGCTCCACCCCCAACACCTCGCTCCAGACCTTCGCCAAGGCTGCTTCCACCTCGCCTTGCGGTGGCTCATACTGCGAGCTACTGGCTAAATCCGGTTCAGGCAGTGCCTTGCGGTCTACTTTGCCGTTGGCATTCAGCGGCAGTGCATCGAGGGTGACCACTACTCCCGGTACCATATAGTCTGGTAGCCGCTGCCCCAGCACTTCACGTAGTGAGCTGGTGTCAAGTTCACTATCGGCTTGGGGAACCACATAAGCCACCAGCCTCGAACCGCCGGGGCCTTCCTGGGTGACCACCACCGCTTCGCGAACCTCCGGCTGAGATAATAGCTCGGCTTCGATCTCGCCTAGTTCGATACGCAAGCCACGTATCTTCACCTGGTGATCAAGGCGGCCCAGGTACTCGAGCTGGCCGTCCTCCCGCCAGCGCACCAGATCGCCGGTGCGGTAGAGGCGTTCGCCCTGCGCAAACGGATCAGCGACAAAACGTTCTGCGGTAAGGTCAGGCCGGTGCAGATAGCCCCGTGCCAAACCAATACCTCCGAGATAGAGTTCACCTGCGACTCCGGGCGGCGCCAAGTTAAGATCGCCATCCAATACGTAAGTGCGGATACCGGCGATCGGTTGGCCGATCGCTACCTGGTTGCGTCCATCGTCTTGGCAAGTCCAGTGGGTAACATCAATGGCCGCTTCCGTGGGGCCATAGAGGTTGTAGAGTGCCACTTGAGGTAAGCGGGCAAATACCTGATTCTGCAACTCTGCCGGTAGCGCTTCGCCGCTACACACCATGCGTGTCAGGCTGGTGCAGGCTTCTACCTCTCCATGCGCCAAGAAGGCCTGCAGCATTGAAGGTACAAAGTGCAGTGTAGTGATGTCATGGGTACGGATTAGCTCGACCAATTGTGACGGTTCGCGATGGGCGCCTGGTGGCGCCATCACCAGTCGAGCCCCCTGTATCAGCGGCCAGAAGAACTCCCACACCGACACATCGAAGCTGAATGGCGTTTTCTGTAGCACCGCATCGTCGGCCGTTAATCCATAGGCCTCCTGCATCCACTGTAGGCGATTGGTCAGTGCATGGTGACGGTTGGCGGCGCCCTTGGGGCGCCCGGTGGAACCGGAGGTGTAGATCACATAAGCAAGACTTTCGCCGTGCAGGGCCACGTTCGGATTGGTCGGCGCGTGGTGAGCAACCTCCAACCGATCCAAATCAATGACGTTCAGCCCATCGGCCACCGGCAACGCATCGCAAAGATGCTGCTGGGTTAGCAGTAGCTCGATGCCGCTGTCTTTGACCATATAGGTCAACCGATCACTCGGATAATCTGGATCTAGTGGCACATAAGCACCACCCGCCTTGAGAATAGCCAGCAGCCCTACCACCATCTCAATGGAGCGCTCAACAGCAATACCCACCCGGGTCTCAGGTTTTACGCCTAGACCGATCAGGTAGTGGGCCAACTGGTTGGCGCGGGTATTGAGTTCGGTGTAGTTGAGCGACTGATCTTCGAATACTAGTGCCGTAGCCTCTGGGGTTGCCGCAGCTTGGCGCTCTATCAGGTGATGGATGGGTTCGACCGGACTATCGGTTGCTGCGCGGCTTCCCCAGTCGAGCAGCAATGCTTTTTCCGCGTTGTCAGGTAGTTCGATAGTGGTGAGCTGTGTTTCCGGCTTTTCTAATAGGATTCTCAGTACTTTCTGGTAGTAACCGATTAAACGTTGAATTGTCTGATCATCGAACAGATCCGAATTGAACTCTAGAGCGCCAACCACTTGCTCCTGCTCGATGAAAATATCCAGCGACAGCTCAAACTTTGCACTCGTCTGAGGAAGATCGATCAGTTCGACAGACACATCATCTAACTGAAGCTGCTCCTCATCAGACCTAAACTGGAGACCAAACATAACCTGAAACAGCGGCTGTCGAACGGGATCCCGCTTTACTTTCCGTTGTTCGAGCAAGACCTCCAATGGCATATCAGCATAATTGAGGGATCCCACTGCATCTTTTTTAGCCTGCTGACATACGTCACCCAGCGTCATGGCTGGATTCACTCGTACTCGAAAAGGCAGTGTCGTGATGAAAAAGCCAACGACCTCCTGAAAATCCTCTTGCTGGCGACCTGACGACGGCACACCAATAGCGAAGTCTTGTTGTCCACAGTAGCGGGCCAGCACAACTTGCCAGGCGGCGAAAAGTGGCACGAAAGGAGTAAATCGATTTTGGTGGCAAAAGGTTTTTAGGGAACTGGCTAGGCTGCTATCCAACACGAAACGCTTTGCGGCGCCCCTAAATTCTTGCTGCTTGGGATAGACACGATCCGTAGTGATTTCCAGCGGCGGGACATCGTCACCAAGATGCTCATTCCAATACGTAAGTTCCTTGTCAATCTCGCCCGACGCCACTCTCTTCTGTTGCTGTCGAACGTAGTCGCCATATTGCACGGGCAAGCTTGGAAGCTGCGCATCTTCGTTTTGGCCCAACGCCTGACGATAGGCTTCACTCAGATCGGATTCGATGATCCGGTTAGACCAGGCATCCGAGACAATGTGATGAAGACATACAACTAATACATAGCTGTTTTCCGCCAGCTTGATTAAACGGGCTACCAGCAACGGCGGCGCGCCTAAATCGAAGACATGCTGCGCGATATTCTGGATAGAACGCGCCAGCCTTTCGTCCTGTTCTGGTGCAGCCAGTTCAGAGAGATCTTCTCTACGAATAGAAAAAGGGACGCTAGGGAGCACGGACTGGTGTGGTACACCGTTGCGCTCAAAGAATCGCGTTCTCAATACGCTATGGCGTTGAATCAGCGCTTGAAAAGCACATTCTAAAGCCCTCGCATCCACATTTCCGGTAAACCGGTAAGCACGCGGCTGGTTGTAGGCGGTAAGATCCGGCGAATAACGATGCAGGAACCAAAGCTGCTGCTGAGAATATGACAGAGGCAATGCCTCACCTTCACGAACTGCTTCCGGTACTCCAGTTTGCAATTCCCTGTCATCAATAGGTGCTGCCACATCTTGTGGATGAGCCAATTCCTTCATCGCTAAATCCTCTTCCTGTACCGCGTTACAAATGATGTTACTAGGCAAGTTTGTCTACTCAGTTGCTATCAAGCTCGGCTAGACCGCTCGTGCTGGCCTCAGCACAACTCTCCCGTAGAGCGGCACCCAGCTCAGCGACGGTGGGATGATCGAACACCACACCGGGGGCTATCTCGATCCCGAACTGCTTACGGATGCGGGCCACCAGTTTGATCACCAGCAAGGAGTGCCCACCCAGCTCGAAGAAGTCGTCATCAATGCCTACCTCATCACGACCAAGCAGCTCAGCCATGGCCTGACACAGGTTGGCTTCCACGGCATCCCGGGGCTTCACCAAGGTTTTTCTTTTCGCGGTTTTTTGGGCCAAGGCTTCCAGCGCGAAGGTGTCTACCTTGCCGTTACCTAGGCGAGGGAAATGCTCAACAGAGATAAAACAAGAAGGACGCATGGGCTCAGGCAGTAGCACAGCCAGCTGCTCGCGAAGCTGGGCTTGGCCCTCAACGGACGTTACCTCGGAGTCAGCGATCAGGAACGCTACGAGTTCCTGGGTATCACCGCCCCGACCCACCAGGCGAACCAGGCTCTGTTTAACCCCTGGCTGTGCTTGCAACATGCTTTCGATTTCCGCCGGTTCGATCCGGAAACCACGCAGCTTGATCTGGTCATCGGCTCGCCCAATAAGGCGTACGCCACCCTCGGGCAGCACGCACGCCAGATCGCCTGTGCGATAGAGACGTTCACCGGCAATAAAGGGATCTTCGACAAACGCGGAAGCATCGCTATTGAGATAACCCCGCGCCAGTTGGGCGCCGCCCAGATACAGCTCACCTACGGCACCGGTGGGGGTCGCGTGCAAGTTATCGTCAAGTACTCGATAGCGGCAATTCGGTAGCAGCTGGGTTAGTGGCAACGGGCCTGCAATATCTTGCGCCAGCGATACTGGATGCACCATAACGCCCACCGTGGCTTCTGTGGGGCCATAGTGGTTGTATAGCTGGCACTCGGGGGAGATCCGCGCGATGCTCGAAAGTAAGGCAGATGAAGTTGCCTCACCGCCTAAAATAAGCGTTTTCGGTAACCGGGGAGCTTCGCACTCCAGCAGGGCCTCCAGGTGGGAAGGCACTATCTTGAGCGCATCGATATCGGCCGCCGACATAAAGCGCGCAAAGTGGTCGCCATCCTGCATATCGTCAGGTGCGGCGATCACCAGGCGAGCTCCATTGAACAAGGCGCCGAACAGCACCGTATTACCCAAATCAGTAGCCAGCGACCCGGTCAATGCCCAGCGCTGGCATACCGATAGTCCCATGGCCTTTGTGGCACCGGCTACGTAATTGAGCAGTTGGCCATGCTCGATTACCACACCTTTTGGCGTGCCCGTGGAGCCAGAAGTATAGAGAAGGTAAGCCACGTCGCCGAGGTCTGGCTCTGGAAACGACAAGGCACTACCCGCTTCATCCACTTCTTGTGGCAGCCCCACACTGCGGATGCCGGGAAGGGCCAGTGAAGTGGGTTCCGCCTCGGCTTTTTCAGCGCTCACTACTAGTACGGGCTGGGCATCCTCAAGCACCCGCCGTTTACGGGCTTCGGGCCACTCTGGATCAAGCGGCAGGTAGGCGGCACCTGCACGCCATACTGCCAGTAGCAGCACGACCAAATCGGTGGAACGGGGCAAATTAAGCGCTACGTAGTCTCCACGCTTGACACCCTGACCATCCAGCCACCGAGCGATATCACTAATGCGGGCTTCTAGTTGGGCGTAACTTAACGTACGGCCCTGCTCCTCAATGGCAATGACATCCGGCGTCGAAGCCGCCCAGTCAGCGATATGGGCCGCTACGCTACGCTCACCCACGTCGAGCACACTGTCCTCTATCGACTGCAACGCCAGCTGTTGCTCAGGGGAAATAAGCGGCACCGAAAATAGTTTTTGTGCGGGATCGGCGAGGCCAGCCTGTAGCAGCGTCTGGTACTGCCCCAGCAGACACTCGGCCGCCGCTCGGCTATAGCATGATGGGTCGGTATAGAGCGTCGCCACCACGCCGCTCTCACTGCGGTCAATGTGCAAGGCAAGTTCAAATTCTGCTGATGGCCCTGGCAATTCTCGCAAGCGCCACTGCAAACCCGCCGACTTTAACTCACTCACCCCCTCTGAAAATGCGAACCCCGCTGCGAGGTGGCGCTTATCGGGCAGCGCATCAATCGACCAATACTCCTGGGCCTGGGTATGCGCCTCTAACTGCTCCGCTAGACGGGCGATCCAACTAGAGAAATCGCTATCAACAATACCTTCAACTAGCACCGGCAGTACCTTGTCGAAGAGACCAAGCGCCCCTTGCATCACCTCGTAATCCTGGCGGCAGTCGTGTTGCCAGCCGCCCAGCACACACTCGTTGCCGCTAATCCTGGCGAGTAGCGCCCACCACGCCGCCTGCAATACTGCCTCTGCGGATACTTGAAGCTCATCTGCTAGGCTATCGATACGCGCTACGAGGTCTGGTTCGAGCTGCAAGGCCACATATTCATGCTCTGCCCGCACGTCATGGCGATGCGCTTGCCTTGCAGGTAAACGGCATGCGCCTGCCTGCTCGGCATGCTGCTGGTGATTTTGCCAATACTCACGGCCTTCTTCGGCATCATCGTCACTTTCGAGGGAAGCGCGCCATTCGATGAATTGGGAATACTGCAGCGCCGACTCATCATCGGCTCCTCCGCTCTGATCGTAAGCCTCCACCAACACCGAGAACAGCGACTGCAGGCTGCCGCGATCCGCCACCAACGCCGAAACAGCCAGCACTAATACCCAGTTTTTTTCACCAGTACGCAGCAGCGCTGGACGTAGCAGCTCGCCACTCTCGACGGCCATGGGCCGAAGCTTGAGTGCCTCGCTATAGTTTTTGAGAGCGTCATTGAGATCGCCGTCGAGCAGTGGTTCCTGGTCATCGCTGCCGCGTAAGTCCTCATACCGCCACTCAATAGCAGGTAGTTCTTCAAGCGCCTGGTGTCGCAGCCCGCGATACCCCGCTACGCTCTTCAGAGCCGTCGCTAGGACTTCATGCTGTTGCCTCAGGTCGCTCAGTGCACGCTCCAGCCGCGAGCTATCAAGCGCACCTTGGATATCGGCCACCATGACATTAGCCTGCGCCGATGCTGCCTGCTGGGTATCACTTTCACTAGTTTCCGCCGCCACCAACACTGCACGTTGTTCAGGGCTAAGCGGCCAATGGGCAAGGCTCTGCTGTTCCGTTATTGCATTCATTTATCGACTCCCAAACCCCGTGACTTTATTGACTGACCAACTCGGCATCGGCACTGGCCCCTTGGGCTTCTTCCAGCGCCGAACGCTCATAGATGTCTCCCATCGCTACCACGATCTTGCGTGGCCCCTCGTAGGGATCCCGGGCATGGGCCGCTAACATGTTGTCGACCATCACCACATCGCCCCGGCGCCAGTCGAAACGCACCGCACAGGCTTCGTAGGCCTCGCCGACAACCTTCATCATCTCGTCGCTAATCACGGAGCCGTCGCCGAAATAGACATTACGCGGCAGGCGCTCCTGGCCAACCATGCCAAGCAGGTCTTCTTTCACATCAGGCTCAAGGCAACTAACGTGGTGGAGCTGCACCTGATTGAAGAACACCCGGCCACCGGTCACTGGATGAGTGACTACCGCAGGGCAGCGCGTGCGCGTCTGCAGCTCGTCATCACCTAACCACTGCCACTCGATTCCCGCTTCTTTGAGCCGCGCTTCAACCTCCTCCTTGCTATCCGTTTTGAAAAAGTCTCGCCAGCTCACGTCCAGGTTGCGGGTGAAGGTGCGCACATAAAGCAGCCCTTTACGCTCGAACTCCTCCACCACATCGGAGGGCAGTTGGCGTAGCATCTCCCGGCAGTCAACGATCGGGGTAGCGCCCCCCACGGGAGAAGGGAATTCGCAGAAGAACAGTTGCTTGCGCGGCCAGCGCTCCAAATGCGAACTTTCGTTGTGATAGAGAATCATCTGGCGCTCGGGATAGGGGGTTGAACGGTAGGTATTGCGCCCCCCTTCTTTCTTGGGCAAGTCACCATAATTGCCGTAAAGTCCCGGCTGGATAGCCTCGGCAAAGGCTTCAAATTCTTGCGGTGTGGTCAGACCAAAGTTACGGAACAAGATGCCTGCATGCGTGCGTAAGTGTTGCTCGATGAAGTCACGCTGGGAAGTTGCCCACGCCACCGCATCAAGGTCAGCGTCCGTCGCTTCGATCACGAGAGGAAAGACTCTTTTTTCGTCGAGCAATGCCGTTCGTATCGGTGAGTCACTGTTGGTCGAGGGGCGCGCACCTGGCTGGGATTTCAGGCTGCCAAGCTTGTTGAGTTTGGAACCTTTTGAAAGCTTGTTTTGCATAGCGTGTTTCTCCATTAGGGGTAAACGAAACTCCTCGACGGGCATGTTGGGAGCTTCCACGATCTGCGCTAGTAGCGACTGCCAGGCACCGGTTAAGTGCTCAATGGTTTCGCGTCGGTACAATGCGGTGGCGTAGACCCACTCGACTGATAGTCCGGTATCACTCTCATTGACGAATATCGCCATATCGAACTTCGACTCTTGCCGAGGCTGAGGCATTACCTCCACTTCCAAGCCCGGAATTGAGAACCGCTCGGTTGGCGTGTTTTGTAGTACGAAGAGGGTTTGTATCAGGGGGGAACGGTCGCGCTCACGACCAATCCCTGAAAGCTCGACAATTCTGTCGAAGGGAACATTTTGATGATCGAAGGCATCCAGCACGCTGGTCTGTACTTGCTCAAGCCAGTGGCCGAAATCAATCTGGCCATCAGACAAACGAGACCGCAGCGGGATTACATTGACAAAAAAGCCAATCAACGGCTCAACATCGGGATGGCTACGGCCAGCGACATCGGTTCCCACAATCAGGTCGTGTTGACGGGTCTGGCGATGCATCAACAGCTGGAAACTCGCCAATAGAAGCGTAAATAGCGTGGTGCCACGCTGTGTGGCAAGCTTGTTCAACGCTTGTGATAGGTCTGGACTCAATGTCATGCTCAGGGCACTACCGGCATGCGATACTTGGCCAGGCCTAGCGAAATCCCCCGGCAGTGTTGAGAGCGGAGGAGCATCACTTAGATAGCGGCGCCAGAAGGTTGCGCTTTGCTCGAAGGCCTCTCCCGACAGTGCTTTCTCATGCCAAGCGGCATAGTCCACGTACTGAATACCCACTTCGGGTAACCCAGATTCCTTCCCTTCCAGCAATTCCCCGTACAGAGAGGCAAATTCCCGGATGAATACGCTCGTGGACCAGCCGTCGAAGACGATGTGGTGAATCACCAGGATCAGGGCGTGCTCTTGTGCACCAAAACGCAGTAACCCCGCCTTAATTAAAGGCCCAGTGGCAAGATCTAACGGTGTGTTCGCATACTCGGTGAAAGTATCTTGCAGATATCGCTGTTGCTCCTGCTCTGCAAGATCGCTGCAGTCCAAAACAGGAAGTTCGATGTTGCGCTGATCCTCTACAACCGCGATGGGATCACCGCTCTCGCTTTCAGGGTAGTGGGTACGCAATGCTTCATGCCGCGCAACGATGGCATTAACGGTTCTTTCTAGAACCTCTATATTCAATTCCCCTTTCAGGGAAAATAGCGCAGGAAGGTTATAGGCGGCACGCTCACGGTCGCCCGCCTGACTCGCCAAACGATCAACTAACCAGAGCCGACGCTGGACAGGTGCTAAAGGTAGTTCCGCATGGCGGGAAATAGGTATCAGTGGATTCTGGGCACCTCCCTGATAGGAGGCCAAAGGAGTCGCCAACCGGCGCTCTACTTCATCAACCACGTCACCAAAGCGCGGCTTTTCCATGACGGCTCTAGTAGGAAAATCAATCGCCCAATGATCGCTAATACGCGAAGCCAACTGCACCGCCGCCAGAGAATTACCACCGCTGGCGAAGAAGTGGGCATCTCTTCCCAACGGCTTTTCCTTGCCGTCCCCCAGCACCTGGCACCAGAGCTTCGCCAACGCCTGCTCCGTTTCGCTCCCTGCTTCCGCAGTAGATTGCGATGACTTTCCACCACTAGCATCCCCATCGCTGCCGCCACTGACAAAATCCCCAAAGGCGTGAATGGCGTAGGCATCCAGGCTACCCGCTTCCCAGCCTTGGCGGCAGGCGCTGCGCTGTAGCTTGCCGCTGGAGGTTTTGGGCAGGCCGCCGGGGTTGAGGAGTAGCGCGACAGAAAGCGGCTCATGGCAGGCGGATCCTACCGCCTCACTGAGTGCCTCGATCAACTTCTCGGCGGGGACCAGCTTCTGAATACCCCGGGAGACTTCTGCCGCCACGCCGATGCCTTCAGCGCCTTCCGGGGTCGTCACGGCAAAGGCCGCCACGCGCCCTTTGCGCACGGCTTCCACTTCCGCCTCGATAGCGCTCTCGATATCCTGGGGATAGACGTTATGGCCGCGCAGAATGATGAGATCTTTGATACGCCCAGCGATATACAGCTGCCCTTCGTGCAGAAACCCCAGATCGCCGGTGCGCAGCCAGCGATCATCGCGAGCATCGTGGTTCTGGGCATCACTCCCATCGGTGCGCTGCCAACGGACCCCATCGCGGGTAACAAAGGCTTGCGCTGTTGCTTCTGGGTTCTGCCAATACCCGTGCGCCACGCTAGGCCCATTGACCCATATCTCGCCGACGTCGCCTTCGGTCAGCGAGTGCAGTCCCTCGGGATCGACGATATCGATGGTGTGCCCTGGCTCCGGTGTACCGCAGCCCACCAGGGTGTTGCCTTCCACCGCGGAAGCGGCCTTCCCCTCGGCCAGCGACTGCTGTGAAAAAGCCGTGCCCACGACGCCCGTTCCGCGCGAATTGCAGCTAACCAATAGCGTGGCTTCCGCCAATCCATAGCAGGGGGCGGCGGCATCAGCGGCAAAGCCCGCCGGGCGGAAGCGTTCGATAAATCCAGTGAGGGTATCGTGGCGCACCGGCTCGGCGCCTGAGAACGCGACCCGCCAGCTGGAGAGATCCAGTGCCTTGAGCTGATCGTCGCGGATGCGCTCGAGGCAAAGGCGATAGGCGAAATCGGGTCCCCCGCTGACCGTGCCCCGATGGCGGGAGATCGCCTCCAGCCAGCGTACCGGCCGCTGCAGGAAGAAGGAGGGACTCATCAAAACCACAGGGATACCGCGATAGAGGGGCTGCAGCAGGCCGCCGATCAGGCCCATATCATGGTACAACGGCAGCCAGCTCACGAAGACATCGTCGGCACCAATCGAAAAGCCCGTTTCGATAGCCCGCTCGTTGGCCATCAGATTGCCATGGCTGACCATCACTCCTTTGGGTGTGGCGGTGGAGCCTGAGGTGTACTGCAAAAAGGCGATGTCATCACGCTGGGGGTGGTGCTCAACCCAACACTCGGCGCGTCGCTCATCCAAGGCATCGACGGGGATCAGTTCAGCGCTACCGAAGTCCTTCCCCGCCGCAGCGACCAGCTCGATCACCGCCGAAGAAGTGAGCACACAGGCAGCCTGAGAATCGTCGGCGATGGCAAAAAGACGAGCCAAATGCTGCTGCTTGGCCGACTCCGGCGGGAAAACGGGTACCGCAATCACCCCGGCGTACAGACAGGCTAAGAACGCCACCACGTAGTGTTCGTCGTTATCCAGCAAGATCAGAGCGCGCTCACCCACCGGAAACCGCTGCTGGAGCTCGCTGGCCAGGGCACGTGAACGCCGCTCCAGCGTGGCGTAGTCGAGGATGGTCTCGCCTTGAGCATTGACGGTGACCAGCGCTCTGTCGCCGGGTCTTTCCTGGGACAGACGGCTCAAGTGCTCGACATAGCTTATAAAAACATCGTGATGGGCCGAATGGCTGTTCATTGCCTGAGCGTGCCTTGTAGTCATGGGTATACCTGCTGAAATTCCTGGCCGAGGGATGAGGCGTCAAAGTCAGTCGTTGGGGAGATTGCCGTGGCCTTCCGCCATGGCAACGACGACTTTGCGCGACCCTTTAAAAGGTGTGCGTGCGTGGGCGACCAGCATGTTGTCGAGCATCAGCACATCACCCGCCTGCCAGGGGAACATCACCGTTTCCTCGGCTAGCACGCCGCGAATCTCATCGAAAATGTCGTCGTCAATGGGGCTGCCATCGGCAAAGAAAACGTTGCGCGGCATGTCTTCGGGGTCGAGAAGCTCCTCCAAGGATTCGCGCACTTCAGGCTGCAGGTTGGAGACATGGAACAGGTGGCCCTGGTTGAACCAAACGTGCTCACCGGTGACCGGATGGGTCTCGATGCTTTGGCACAGCTGGGTAGTGCGCAGGTCGCCGTCGGGTTTCCACTCACAGCGAATCCCTGCGCGCTGGCAGAACGCCTCCACTTCGGCGCGGTCTTCGGTGTTAAACACCTGTTGCCAAGGCATATCGAAATCGCCGTAGTTGCGCACGTAGAGAATGCCGGGGGCAAAGCGCTCGCGAATCTCTGCGGGCATACGGCGGTAGATGGCGCGGCTATCGGCAATGGGGGTTTCACCGCCCTCGGGGGAAGCGGTGACGCAGTGGAACCAGATCTTCATCGGCCACTCGCGGGTGTAGGCCTGCTCATTGTGGAGGGGAATATGTTGATGAGCGGGATACTCGGTCGAGGTATAAATGCCTGACGAAACCGCTGAACGCGGTGTTGAGGCGAACTCATAGCTCAGCAACGGATGACCAAACGCAGCAGCAAACTGCTGAAAATCGTCCACGGAGGGAACATCGAAGCCTCTTAGCAGTACCCCACCGACTCTGGCCACCAGCGACTCAATATCAGCACGCAACTCGCCAAAGGCTTCCAGTAGTGGCTGCCCTGGGTAAGAGGGAGAAATCATAATGGGCAGCTCTGAATCAGCAGGCCCCTGACGTTGGGATATGACGTTGGTTGGTTGCGTTAGTGTTGCGCTTTGGCTGTCCATGATTGATCTCCTAAAAAGTCGTTGAGTAGCGTTGGCCCTGGTCGACATAGGCATAACAGGTACAGTCCGCGTCGAAATAACTCAGGGCAGCGGCGTAGCCGCTTGGCGCAGCCAGCGACCATGCTTGCAAAGAGGATGAAACGGGGATCGAGTGCTCAAGGTGATAGGTGCCTGATGGCCCAGGAGCGGGCATAACCGAGAGCGCCTGCAAATGCTCTGCAATGCCCAGGCCCAAGGCTTTGAGCACCGCTTCTTTAACCACCCAGCGCTCCATAAAGGGCAGCGAGGCGCTGCCAATGTGGTCGCGCCGCTCGCTCGGCGAGAGCACCAGCCCGTGCAGCGGCGCCAATTCCACCTCGGGTCGGCAGCGTTCGATATCGACCCCCACCGCTCCGCCGGGAGCCAGCGCGATCAGGGCGACACGGCCAGAGTGGGAGACATTGAAAGCAGGCCCCTCAGCGTTTTCCAGCTCGGGCTTGCCGTAAGCATTCTGTGTGAACACCAGCTTTTCTGGCGCTATACCGGTGTGCGCAGATAGCAGCCGCCGCAGAGCAGCGCGTGTTGCCATGGCCCGGACGGCATCGGCGCGATGGCGAAACCGCTGGGCGCGCTGCCACTCGGCTCGGCTTAGCAGCCGATCATCGTCGTCGGCTATTGGGGCGGTCAGATCGAGCGCCAAGTGCCACACCTCGAGCCCTTCGGGGGTTCCTTCAGCAAGCGGCAGGCGCTGCATGGGACACCTCCTCTAGCCGTCGTCCCAGCGCCCGTTCGATGGTCGCTAGCACCTGAGCCTGCTGCTGGCGAATGAAGAAGTGGCCTCCTTCGAACCAGCTCAACGAGAACGCTCCGCCCGCCATCTGCTGCCAAGCCTCCAGGCGTGTACTGTCGATATCGTCATCGCGCCCGGCCAGCACGTGCAGGGGGTGTGCCAGCGGCGCCCGACCGCGATAACGGAAACGACGGCAAAGACGATAGTCCGCTGCCAGCACGTCCAGCGTCAGGCGCAAGAGTTCAGGGCTTTCGAAGACTTCCTGTGGAGTGCCCCCCTGTTGGCGTAAATCCGCTATCAAGGCGCGGTCGTTATCCAGTCCCGCCAAGCGTTCCGGATCGCGCATCGAAGGCGCCGCGCTGCCCGAGACAAACAGCATGTGTGGTTGCGGGCGGCCCACATCGCGCAAGCGTGCCGCCATGCCATAGGCCAGCAACGCCCCCATGCTGTGGCCGAACAGGGCAAAATCACCGCGCATCCGCGTTGCCTGCTCTTCGCACAGTCGCACCACCAGGGTTTCGAAGTCATCGATCAGCGGCTCACCCAGGCGTTCGCCACGCCCGGGCAGCTCGACGGGATAGATCTCGATCCAGGCGGGTAAGTGGCGCTTCCAGCGTAGGTACATGGTGGCGCTAGCCCCAGCACAGGGTAGGCAGAGCAGCCTCAAGCGCTTAACCTGCATTCACCTGCTCCGCCTCGGCGCTCGCTTGCTCATCCATCCAATGGCGCAGCGACAGTGGTCGCATATCGGTCCATGTTTTCTCGACGTAGTCTAAGCACGTGGGCTTATCGCCAAGCACGCCGGTATCCGTCCAGCCAGCAGGAATCGCCTTCCATTCCGGCCAGAGGGAGTACTGCTCTTCATGGTTGACCAGTACGCGGAAGACAGCATCTTCACGATCAAAACAACTTGTCATGGGAACACCTCACCGGTTCATAAGGAACAAGAAACAAAACGATAGTGCTTCTCATTCCATAATGACGAGTGAGGGACGGGACAATTTAATGCGGGAAGGGGAGAAAGACGAAAAAATCGGGATGGGGCCGCGAGGACGTCGTCATCGCATGACGCGAGTCAAGCGATTGCTGACTCCTGGGCAGTCAGCAATCGCTGAAGACCTTTGAGTCCGCCTGGAAATCGACGGAGGCGATTAAAAACGGTGACTGGTCAGCTACGCTCATCACCGTTGGGGATCAGTCCCGTTAGCAGCCAGAGTCGTTCTGCCTCATGGAATACGTCCCGGTGCTGGGAGGAGGCCGCTAGCCACGCATGCAGCGCGGAGCGATCCGCATCGCTCAATCCCTCTTCATGCTCGCGCATCAGCCACTCCAGCGCGGCTTGCCAAACGGCATCGTCGCCGCTGTGATTATCCATCGTGACTGTGACACCTCGCCATTGCTAGTCATTGAACTAATGGAGTCGACCGGCGTACCGTACCGGCAGCAACACTGCCTCACAGTGTAACAAAGCAGCCGCAAGGAGGGGATGGAACCGGCCCTTCGCCATCGAGCAACGCTTAGCTCCGAACCGATTGGCGGCAATGTGTCAATGCATCACGAATCATGAAGTTTACAGAGGTGGGAGAGACGTCCAACAGCTGCGCTATCTCTCGCTGTGTATGGCTTCCCGAGCGGTAGAGTTCGAACGCGAGGCGCGTTCGCTTGGGCAACTCGTCCAGCGCACCGACCACCTGCGCCAAGGCCTGGCGGTCAATCGCCATCACTTCTGGGGAATCTGATGCATAAAAGGCGTTGTCGCCCTCCTCCTCTTTGGCGAACAGCATCGACTCGAAGGCCGAACGCCGGTAGCGATCGATGGCGAGGTTGCGCACGACGCGAGTGACATAGGAGATGGGCCGTTTTACTTCAAAGACGGTGGTCGCTTCTGAAATTTTCAGATAAGCATCCTGAACCACATCATCGGCTTGGTCGGCACTGCCCAAGACCTTCGCAGCGACACTACAGAGCACAGGCCGCTGATTGACGAAGATATCCTCTAACTCAGCGCTCCAGGTCTGGGTATTCACCGTTTGGCCTCCTGCCGTGTTCAATGTCTATATTGCAAACAATTATTGTTATCTTTTGAAAAAGGCAAGTCAATCGGCTCTGCAAAACGAGGTCGTTCTAACGATATACCGCATCGACAAAGCCACGGCCCCATCAGCACACCCTAAGGTCGACTCGATAACCCGCGACACTCACCTACACTCAACTAGACGCCTTTTGCGCCCACGAGAGACTCGATGATGACGACGACCGGCCTTCTCACCCGCACACTGCTGCTAGGTAGCCTGCTGGCTCCTGCCCTAGCCATTGCTGAAGAGAGCGAGAAGACGCCCCGCTGGAACGAAGCGCTGATCGAGGCGGCGCAGGCAGTGACGCTGGGGCCCCGCCCGCTCTTTCTGGTCAACGATATGAGTGCGGGCAATGCCCATGAGCAGGCACTCAAAGCGTCGCTACTGAGCTGTGCCGCCGAGCAAACCACCTGGCACCGCTCGCCGCTGTCGATAGGACATCGTGGCGCACCGCTGCAGTTTCCCGAACACACGTTAGAGTCGTATATCGCAGGCGCTCAGGGCGGCGCCGGCATCTTGGAGTGCGACGTCGCCTTCACCGCCGACGAAGCGCTGGTCTGCCGCCACTCGCAGTGTGATCTCCACGCGACCACCAATATCGTCGAAACGGCGCTGGCCGAGCAGTGCAGCGTGCCGCCAGCGTTCGATGACGTCACTGGCGCCTTGACCAACGCGGCCGATATACGTTGCTGCACCAGTGACATAACGCTCGCGGATTTTCATACGCTGCAAGGCAAAATGGAGGGCGTGAATAGCGATGCCACGAGTATCGAGGAGTACGTGGCGGGCACTCCAGGGTGGCGCACGGACCTCTATGCATCCCGTGGTACCTTGATGAGCCATGCCGACAGTATTGCGCTCTTCCAGCAGCTGGGGGTCATGATGGCGCCGGAACTGAAATCCCCCGAGGTCGACATGCCGTTCACCGAGCATACCCCCGAGGGGTTCACGCAGCAGGCCTACGCACAAAAGATGATCGATGAGTACAAGGCGGCTGGCGTCTCCCCCGACGACGTATTTCCGCAGTCGTTCGACATCGACGACGTGCTCTACTGGATCGAGCATGAACCGGCCTTTGGCCGTCAAGCGGTCTATCTGGAGGGTCGCTACGGCGATGAAGGCTTCGACCACACTCGGCCCGAGACATGGCAGCCAAGCATGGCCTCCCTGGTGGAGCACGGCGTGCGCATCATTGCTCCGCCCACCTGGATGCTGGTCGAACCGAACCCCGCGTTTGGCAACGACGCGCAGGCAAGACGCCTACAGGCATCGCGCTATGCCCGCCGTGCAAGGGAAGCAGGCCTGGACATCATCGCCTGGACCTTCGAACGTTCCGGCCCCCTCGGGGACGGCGGGCAGTGGTACCACCGCACCACCGGAGACGTGATCCAGCGTGATGGCGACAAACTGCTGACGCTGGATACGCTGGTCAATGACGTCGGCGCCATCGGCGTGTTCAGCGATTGGCCCGCGACGGTCACCTTCTACGATAACTGTGTCGCGCGCAACGCGCCTTGACGGCCCGCGCGGATGATCCAAGCCCTCAGCCGAGTCGCATGCCCCTTGCGTGCGGATCGGCTTTCACGATCTCTCTCTAGCGGTCGGCTATTTTTTTCATTTTTTCATTAAAAATGAGAACCATTAGCACTAGAATGGCAGCATGATGATTGATGCATTCGCCACTAGGAGTCGTCCATGTTCGAGATCAAAGGCGCTACGTTTGAAGTCAATGGCAAACCCATCCTCAATCCCATCGAGCACACGTTTCACGAAGGCAAGGTGTATGGCCTGATTGGCCATAATGGTTCCGGCAAGTCGACGCTCATCAAGCTGATGGCACAGCAGCAGCCGGTCGCTCGGGGCGCGATCCATTTCGATCAGCGACCGCTGAGTGACTGGGGGCATCGTGAGTTTGCCCGTCAGGTGGCCTACCTTCCCCAACACCTGCCGAGCGCCGAGAGCTTGACCGGGCGCGAGCTGGTCGGCTTTGGCCGCTACCCGTGGCACGGCCTCTTAGGGCGCCACACCCAGGCCGACAAAGAAGCCGTGGAGCGCGCCATTGCGCTCACGCATACGGAAGCCTTCGCCGACCGCCTGGTCGACACCCTCTCCGGCGGCGAACGCCAGCGGGTTTGGCTGGCGATGCTGCTTGCCCAGGGCAGCCGCTTCCTGCTGTTGGACGAGCCGTTGGCAGCGCTGGATATTGCCCATCAAATCGAAGTGCTGGCGCTGATTCGCAAGCTGTGCGACGAGCTCGATCTGGGCGTGGTGATCGTGCTGCACGATATCAACATGGCCTCCCGCTACTGCGATGAGCTGATGGCCCTGCACAGCGGTCGCCTCCTGGCACACGGGTCTCCCCACGAGCTAATGCGCGACAGCACCCTGGAAGCCATTTACGGGTTGCCGATGCAAGTCATACGCCACCCCAATGGAGAGCACAATATCGCCGTTGCCCAGTAGCTGGCCGCTGAAAAGTGGCCACCCTGCGTCGGTGGCTACTGTAGGCTCACGAGCTAATCTGCGCGACCGCATCTTCACTGGCCTGGGCGCGCTGTGCTCCCGTCAGCTCGTTTAGCTGCCCCTTGGACATTTCCAGCAAACGGTCCGCATGGACGAAGTAGCTGTCGTCATGGCTAATGGCAAACACGGTTTTGCCCAACGCTTTCAAATGGGGGAGCAGCTCACGATAAAAGAGCCGCCGGAACTGCGGATCTTGGTCGGCCGCCCACTCATCCAGCAGCAAAATATCCCGCTCTTCGGCAATCGCCAGTAGCAGCGCCAAGCGCTTACGCTGCCCTTGCGAGAGCTGCGTATTCACTACGCGATCACCCTGCCACTCCAGTTTCTGCTGCATCTGCAACCGTTCGAGCCAGGTTTCGACCAGTCGCGGGTCGGCTGCTTTGCCGCCTGGCCCCATGGCTTGGTCGAACTGATGAAAGTCGGTGAAGACACTGGCAAAGCGCGCCCGAAACGCCGCCCACTCTGGTGCGCCAAGCTCCTTGCCATCCACGCTGATTTGGCCACTTTGCGGGCGGTACAACCCTGACAGCAGGCGCGCCAGCGTCGATTTTCCGCTGCCGTTGCCGCCAATCAGAAACACCTGCTCGCCACGCGCCAGCGTAAGATTGAGCGGCCCCACCTGGAAGCCTTCACCCCCGGAGGATGGCGTGTAGCGATACACCACGTTGGTGAGCGTCAAGCGCTGCCAATCGTGGAAGCGGTCCTCCACCTCGAAACCCGGCTGGTACTCGGCCAACGCCAGGCTGGCCAGTTTATCGAACGCCACCTGGGCGCTGATCAGTGTAGGCCATGCCCCCACGGCCTGAATCAAGGGCGTGCGTAAAAACAGCAGGGTCAAAGCAAAAGTGGCCGCCACCGCAGGGCTTGCCCACCCCAGCACGTTGGCCATGAAAAACACCACGCCAATGGCGCCCAGCATCATGATGTTGGACCAGTTATTGGCGCTGAGGTGGTAGGTGTCTGCGCGAATAATATGATGACGGTACGCTTTGGCGTTCTCCGTGTAGGATTCATCAAAAAAGCGCCGTGCGCGGTCACGGTTAAGCGCCAGCTCTTTGCGGCCTTCTATCGCCGATTGATAATCCTTATACAGCCGATCCTCGCTTTCGCGCACCTGATGAAAGTGGCGATACACCTTCGACACCAGCACCCAGCCAACGCCCATGGTGAAGGCCATCCAGAGCACGGTAATCACCACCATCTGCGGTGAGAGCCACGCAAGGTAAGCCACCGAGGCCAGCGTGAGTACCACGCCCTGCACCAGCTCCGGCAGGCGAACGAAACCGATGGTGATATTGCGAACATCGCTGGAGAGGCTTGCCAGCAGGGTGGCGTTACCTAGCTGCTCTAACCGTTCGATATCGGTATCCAGAATCCGCTTCACCAGCCGGGAGCGCAGGTCGAAGACGAAATGGTGGCCCAACAAGGTGAGCGCTAGCTGTGTGCCCAGCGTGACCGCCAGCAGCAGCGCCAATAGCCCTAAAAATTGAGGCAGCGCAGAGAGGGCACTACCCGCTTCGATCAGCCGCTGGTTGATGAACGCAATCACCCCCACGCCCAGTCCGGCGCTCATCAGGCTCAGCGCCAGCGCGCCCAAAAACGGCCAGCGGTAATGGCGAAACACCACTCGCAATAATTCCATACCCCATCCCCTTTACGCACAGGCGGCGAATTGTGACGCACTTCTCTGCCAAGTCAAACAAAGAGACTGATTTTCATTTACGCAGTTTGGCTCACGCGCCTTTACTCATTGCGGCAGTGTTGCTTAACTGCCCTAGCCAACCACTGAGAGAACGCCATGGTGGATTACAAATTACTGCATGCCCTAGCCACCGTGGTGGAGTGCGGCGGCTTCGAGCGGGCAGGCGACATGATGGGCCTCTCGCAGTCGGCCATTTCACAGCGGATAAAGGCGCTGGAAGTCCGCTTGGGCCAGCCGGTGCTGGTGCGCCACCCCGCTCTCGCGCCCACGCCTGCCGGCCAGCGATTATTAGCTCATTACCAGCAGGTGCAACTCTTAGAGCGCGATTTACACGATGCTCTTCCCTCTCTAGAAAAAGCCGCGCCAAGGCTACGCATTGCCCTGAATGCCGATAGCGTGGTGACCTGGTGGGCCGACGCCGTGGCGGATATCTGCCAAACGGAAGAGGTGCTGCTGGATTTGGTCATTGAAGACCAGGAGGTAGGCTTAAAGCGTCTACGCGATGGCGATGTTGCCGCCTGCCTATGCGCCACACCCAACCCAATTGCCGGTGCCCGCTGCCTACACGTGGGGGATATGTCTTATCAACCGCTGGCATCGCCCAGCTATGCCGCACGCTTTTTTCCGGAAGGCCCGAGCGCAGAGGCGTTTCAAAAAGCCCCCGCTATCGTCTTTGGCCCCCACGACCAGCTACAGCACCAGTTTTTGGCGCAGTGCGGCTACCAAGGGCACTTCCCCTACCACTTGTGCCCTTCGTCAGAGGGCTTCGTGCGCTTAGCAACGGCGGGGATTGGGTACGGCATGATTCCTCAACGCCAAGCTGCTGAACAGTTGCAAGCAGGCCAACTGGTGAGTATCGCACCGGGGCAAGGATTAACCGTACCGCTCTACTGGCACTATTGGCGTCACAGCGGGCAGCTGATTCAGCGACTAACGGAAAGGCTGAGCCATCTCACGCTTTAGCATCATGTTTACTCAGGGCTCTAAAAAGAGGTCTACACTCAAGGAACCAGAGCAGCCCCATTACTCTCCAACGGCAGCTTATGAGTACGGAAAAAGCACGCCAAACCACCCGTTTTTATGGCTATGGTTCAGCGTGACTTAGAAGATGCGTAGGCAGCGATTTAATCAAACAGGCTCATGCGCTTCATCACGTTATCGCGCTTAATTCGCCAATGAAACAGCGCGCCAGCCACATGCAGCGTAATCAGCACCACCAGTGCCCAACCTACACGCTCGTGCCACATAAACAGAGTTTCCGAGAGCGCCTCATTCTTACCTAGTAGCCCTGGCAAATGCCAGTGGAAAAATTCCACCGGAAAACCGCCTGTGGCGGTGGCTGCCCAGCCGAGGAGCGGCATAACGACCAGCCCCACATAGAGCAAATGGTGCACGCTGGTGCTCACAATGCGCTCAAAGGCATTCAGGGGCGGATCATGATCCGGTACTACAAAGGCAATTCGGGTAATAATGCGCAGCGTCATCAGCAGCAGAACCGTGACGCCCAGGGTCTTATGGCTAGTATAAAGTAGGTTGGTCAGCGTATTCCCGACGAGCGCTACAGTACGTTCATAGCCCAAAAACCCAAGGGTTAAGCCACTCGCTAGCGATAGCAGCACCGCCAGTGCTACCAGCCAGTGCAGCACCCGATGCGGGTAGATATAGTGATCTAACTCGTGCATTCAAAACTCCCTGCCCAGTAGCGTCGTCACCGTTAGCTTAGTTCAGCGGCGTCACGATAGAAAAATAATTGTTAGGTAATGACATACCTTATAACGCTTCGCTGGGAGCCGCTAGCTGTTCGCGAATCAATTCACCCAGCCGTCGAGCTGGCTCTGAAGGCCGGTGCGGCGCACGGTGCAACGCCAGCTCAATCATCGGCAAAGCAGGCAGCCCGCTACTCTCATCTAACGGTCGCAGCGTAGGTGTGAGCATACTCCTCGTCACAACCACCACTGCCAACCCAGCAGTCACAATCGGCGCAAGCCCCGCCATAGACTGGCTAGTGTAAGCCACTCGCCAATCCCGCCCGGCGGCCTGTAAGGCCTGCTCCGCCACCTCACGAAACACATCCGCCCCTGGGGAATATAGCGCTAGCGGAATGGGGTCGCTCAATGATGGCTGCTGGTGAACCCCTACCGCCCAGACCAGCGGCTCACGACGAATTACATCGCCCCCTGGGGAGTTGCGCTGGCGCGTTACCAGTGCCAGATCCAGTTCCGAGGCTTTCACTTGCTCGACCAAGTGAGCACTGGTGGCGCACTTAACGGTTAATCCCACCGCCGGATAGAGCTGGTGAAAGTAGGCAAACACCGACGGCAGCAACGAGGCGTAATCCTCAGGAATGCCCAGCGTAAGATCGCCGGTAATCTGGCGGGCCTGCATATCGCTCCAGGCCTCGTCGTTTAGCGCCAGCAGCCTTCGCGAATGAGCCAGTAAGCGCTCACCTTCAGCGGTAAAGCGCAGCCGCCGACCATCTCGCTCGTGCAGGCTGACCGCTAACTGCGCTTCTAACCGCTGTAGCTGCATACTCACCGTGGACTGCGTATAGGCCAGCCGTTTCGCCGCTGCGGTCACGCTTCCTGTATCCGCAATCGCCACTAGCGTTCGCAACAGCGTTAAGTCAAACGTGGGTGCGCGCATACATCACCACTGTTGATGATATTGATCATAAAAGATCGTTATCTTGATGAGTGGGTGATGAGTATGCTGCGCGCCATAGGATCATTACAAGACTTGGTCCTCTTCAAAGGTTGGATCACTGCAGGCTCCAGGAGGCGCGTCATGCAACCCACTCACTCCCCAGTAGTCATATCCCCGAAATTCAGCGTCTGCGCCGCCTTGGTAGCGGTGACGCTGTGGAGCATTGCGCCGCTGCTGGTGGAGCTTGCCCGCGACACCGCCCCTCTTCAGCTAACAGCACTTACCTTGCTAGCAGGTGCACTTGCCACTCTGCCGTTGAGTCGTCGTGCTGCTACGCAAACCTGTTCGCTAGGCTGGCGGCTAAGCGTGTGGCTGGGTATCCCGCTACTGATCGTTGGGGCCGTTAGCAGCTATTTCATTGGTATGCGTCTCGCCCCCGCCGCCGAAGCGGCGTTGATTACCTATACATGGCCGGTGCTGTTCGTGCTGCTGAGCCAGTGGAGCCGCTGGGGACGGTTGCAGTGGGCAAGCGTGGCCGGCGCGCTGATCGCTTTTTCGGGCGCGGCGATATTACTGCTGCCCCAAGCGCTCAGCGGGGGAGTTGGCGGTTCGGCTTCCGGCTATGGCTTGGCGCTGCTGGCGGCCTGCTGCTGGGCACTCTATTCATGGCTAGGTCAAGCGGCCCCTATCTCACTCACGCCGCTGCTGCCGCGCTTATTGTTGATTGCTTGTGCACTCACCTGTATCGCTAGCGTTTGGCTGGAGGGTGACGTGGCGCTGCCTCGCGGCGAAGCGCTCGTGGCAGGCATCGCGCTAGGCTTGGGGCCTTACGGCATCGCCATGGTGGCGTGGGACAAAGCGCTGCGATTCGGTCACGCCAGCCTCGTGGGCAGCTTGGCGTATGGCGTGCCTATCTTGGCAGCGTTGCTACTCGTCCTGGCAGGCATGAGCGTATTCGACTGGCGGCTACCTACGGCCGCCCTGCTGGTGGTCGTTGGGTGCTTAAAGGCGGGCCGCTGAGGTGGGCATCATCATCTCGCTAAACAGCACGCTGGCCAGCAGCTCTGGCAACCAGGACGGCGCAAAGGTGTCACTCTCGCTGCTCTGGATTTCCGAGAGTGGCCACCACGCGTAGCAGGGCGTGGCGTCACGGCTATCGTCCAGCATCAGCCTGCCCTGGGCGTTGTCGTGGGTGTCAAGCTGGGTATCGGGACAGCGCACCAAGAAAAAGCGCTCTTCACCGGTTTGGCCCGCTTTCGCGGTGTGGGCACGCTGGCGAAGTAGCGGCCCCAAGGGGCAGGTAAGCCCGGCCTCCTCGAAGAGCAAACGAATTGCCGCCGCCGGGTAATCTTCATCGTGAGCCAGCGCGCTGCCCAGTAGCGTCCAGTGGGGAGGCGATGCCTCGCGTTTGAGCAGCAAGCGGCCCTGCGTATCGACCACCAGTAGCTGCACTTGCCGAGCGGCTTGCGTATCGGGTGTCATAAGCGATCCATGCCTATTGGTCTTCGTGGGAACAATAAAAAAGCAGCTCCCCCACACGTCTCGTGTCGGCGAGCTGCTTTTCAGCGTAGTCGATAACCGGCGATTTGTTTTACGCCATTAGGAGCAATCGCAGAGCTAGTTTATTGGCCCAGGTAACGCGGCTTGGCCACGCCTTTCAGCGCCTCAAGGGGGAGCGTAAGGGTTGGCTGGCCCGCCGCATAGGGCGCAATGTCATAAACGTTGTAGGTCACTTCCCAGCGGTCCTCCAGCGGCGCAATGTTGCGGCTTTTACTCAGCGGCCACTGGGTTGCAAACTGCGCATCGAGGCCCATCTCAGTGATCCAACGCTGATGCGCGCCAGCCAAAAGGGCATCGAAAGCGGCCTCCTGCCCGTCCACCAGCATGTCCTCGGGCTCGACGATGCGCCGCTCGCGCTCATCGATGACCATGTATTCGGTCAACGGAAGCCCATGCGCTTGGCCGGCATGATACACATAGCTATTGAGTTCGATGACCAACAGGTCGTGATGACGTGCGTACACCGTGGCTTCCAATAGCGCTTCGCTGGTCATGTCGCCAGGCGCGGCTTGGTTGTCCTCTTCAGCTAGGCTCAGGAAGCGCTCAGCGTACGCGTCCCAGCTCTCGGCAGGGGCAGCCGTCTCGTCGCTGATCGCCATGCCTAGGGTGAGCAAGCGGGTTTGTAGGGCCTCGCTTAACGCAGGCGCCTGGGGAAATGCCAGCGCTGAGATAGTCACCGTCGAACACTGCTCCCCTTGGCATCCCGGGGCCACGTACTGTTTTTCCACGGCCAGCGAGGCCAGTGCAAACGGCTCTGAGGGCGATGTATCAGCGGCCAAACAGCCGCCCAAGAGAAGCGCTCCGGCGAGCGATAGACCCACTCCTAGTGTTTTGAACGTGCGTAGCATCTTAACCTCCTTGTGAATCACTCACCCTATGAGGCGGGCTGATCATCGTAGAACGGCAACGCCCCTGCAGAGCGGCAGGGGCGTTGTTGAAAACGAACCGATACTTCGCGGTCGCGTTTAGGTGTCCGGCTGCATTTCGGTGGGTTCTGCGCTCACCGCTAGTTCGAACATACCGCTGCCGCTGGCGCTAAAACCGCGTGCGCTCACGGTATAGGTGCCGGGCAGTAGCGCCTGCTCTAAACGGGCGTTGGTACCACCGCCGCTGTCGTCGTCAGTATAGGACACGCCTTCGCCGTACAGTTCAAGATACGTATCGAAGTCGTTAGAGCTCATGCTCAGCGTGACGAGCGAGCTTTCCTCTATCGTGAGCTGATAGGTCAGAGCCTCGCCGCTGTACCAGCCGTTGAGCGTTTCATCGGGAGTGAGCGCACCTTCGTTGCGTAACTCGACATCGTTCGGCAGATCACGCGGCTCGATGGCGAGGGTGAACAGCCCGCTGTCGGTGCCATAGGCGGTACGGGCCGTGAGTTGGTAAGTACCCGGCGCGAGAAAATCGGCAATGCGCGCATTCAACTCACCCGCACTGTCATCATCTTCACGGTAATAACCGTTCGGGCCTTCCAATTCTAGGTACGCATCGAACTCATCGGCACGCATTTCGATCTGGTACATGCCTGCTTCTTCGATGGTTAGCGTGATCTCACGTTCGGTGGTATCGAGCCAGCTATCGATGGGCGTACCCACCGTCATGGTATCGGCATCGCTCAGCTCAATAGTGCGGCTGTTGACGTTGAAAGGCCCATAGCTATGGGCATCAACACCGCTGATCACCACAATGTAATCGCCCCCTCTTCAATACGGTGGCGTACCGTTTCAGCGTTGGCCAATAGCTGGAGCTGGTCGTCATACAGCGCGACCGTACCTTTCAGTGCACCGCTTAAAGCGATTTCCACCAATGTCTCTTCTTCAAGTGAAATAGCGTAGCGAGTGAAGCGACTGCCATCCTTACCGTTAAGCTCGCTGGCAGAAGTGATTTCACCCCGCGCACGCTCGCCCAAGGTCAGATAATCCAGGCCTTGTAGCGCAGCAGGCGTAGTGTCCTGCTCAGCGGTAGTTTCTGCTACAGGCTCTTCCATAGCGGCCGCTTGGTTGGGTAACGCTTGCGCGGCAAAGTAGCCAACGGCAACGCCGCCCACCGCCACAATCAAAAGAGTAAGAGAGGAAGACTTAGCCATGGGTGCATCCTTGTTCATTGGCGAGATAGTGGTCAGCAGTAGAGCGCAGTGATGTCGTACATGAATTATATGGCGCTAAACGAGTTAAAGTGAGCGTTTAATGAAAAATATTGCACCGCACAAATATCATCATTAACTGGCTTCATGGGAACGGCATAACTCACTGAAACGCAAGGGCATACCGGCATGTGATAAAAAGTGAAATTATGCGGCCAATTGCGCCGATCTTCTTAAAGCTTGCCGACCCCTGCATAGCAAGCTACTATCCATACGCCTATCGGCACCTCGTCGACGAATGCGGAGTCCGCTTTACGAACCACTGAGGTACTCCTATGGGAGCCCATAAACACCGACTACGAACGACCTGCTTGGCAGTCGCACTGCTTTTTTTGACGGCCAATCAAGCAGTTGCTCATCAAACCAATGCGCAAACTGAGTTACAAGAAGGGGTGGCTTCTTTCTATAGCGACCGCTTCCAAGGGGCCACCACCGCCAGTGGTGAGCCCTTCGATCAACAAGCGCTGACTGCAGCGCACCCGAGTCTGCCCTTCGGTACCAAGGTGCTGGTCACCCGCCCCGATACCGGACAAGAAGTCGAAGTCATGATCAATGATCGTGGCCCGTTCGTAAAAGGACGCGTGATCGACCTTTCTAAACGGGCAGCGCGAGCCCTCGGGATGATTCGCCGAGGCACGGCACCTGTAATGATCACCCTGGTAGATTAACGGATAACACATCCGCAAGCGTGTGATACCCCTTAAGCGATCAGCGTTGCAGCAAATGCTGAGTAAAGCGGCCCCACCCAGGGCCGCTTTTTTATATGCTCGTGTTAAGTCCGCGAACTTGCATGCGTGCTAATGGTCTCTACCCTGCTAGAAGCGTAACTTACCATCTTGATGCAGGAGGCAGCGATGCTATCTCGTTTTTATACCCTCACCGACCACCCCACCGGCCTACCTAAGCGCGAGCTATTTTCCTTAGAGAGCCAGGAGCTTCCCGACCTAGATGAAGGCGAAGTACGCATTCGCAATCACTGGCTCTCGGTAGACCCCTACATGCGTGGCCGGATGAGCGGCGTGCACACCTACGTAGCGCCCTTTCAGCTTGGAAAGCCAATGGAGGGCGGCGCGATTGGCGAAGTCATCGCCTCTAACCACCCCAACTTGAAAGTGGGCGATAAAGTGAGCCACATGGGCGGCTGGCGCGATATCGCACAGCTGCCGGGAGATAGTGTCACCGCTCTTCCAGATCACAACGTGCCAGACCAAGCCTACCTAGGCGTTCTGGGCATGCCCGGCATGACCGCCTGGACAGGCCTTAACCTGATTGCCGAGTGCAAGCCGGGCGATAACGTTTTGGTGAGTGCCGCCAGCGGCGCGGTGGGGTCTCTGGTGGTGCAGCTGGCAAAAGCAAAAGGCTGCCATGTCGTGGGTATCGCAGGTGCTGCGCATAAGCTTGCTTGGCTGGAGTCGCTAGGCGTTGAACCGGTCAGCTACCGTGACCGCAGCGCGCAAGAGTTAAGCGATGCCATTAAACTCGCCAGCCCCAACGGCATCGACGTCTATTTTGAGAACGTAGGCGGTATCTGTTTGGAAGCGGCACTCAGCCAACTTAACGAAGGCGCACGCATTGCCGTCTGCGGGATGATTGATGGCTACAATGCGGAAACCCCAGCCCCAGGGCCAAGTAACCTGTCGCAGTTGGTGGCACGTAAAGCCAAAATGCAGGGCTTTATTGTCGCCGACCACTGGGCCAGCTATGGCTACTTCTTAAATGAAGTCGCTCCTCAGGTGGCTGATGGCAAGCTGGACTATAAAGAGACGATCAAAGAAGGACTTGAAAGCACGCCAGACGCCTTTTTAGCGCTGTTTGAAGGCGGCAATACCGGCAAAATGCTGGTGAAGCTATCTGATTAAGCACCAGGCTGCTGTTAACGAGGTTACGCTAGGTTAAATCTGACACCTTTCCCAGCTTATCTATCTGAGCCGCGCTATGGTGAATAGCGCGGCTTTTTTGTCGATAGAAATAATTAGCCAGCAAAGTGTTAGACCAAAAGCGAATTGATTATTAAAATCACAGCTAATCAATGTGTGTTTTAACCCATCGGCGCTGCCGATGGGTTAGGGCACGTTGTGGAGCCGCTGCTTTGATGTTTATCAAAGCAGCATCAACTTGTTGTCAATAGGGGTTTACCTCATGGATGAACACACGCGTGATCGTGGCAAATGGCCAGCCTTGCTGCTGGGTTTGCTGCTAGCGATAGCTGGCGTAGCACTTGCCGTAGGTGGCGGCCAACTGCTTATGCTGGGCGGTAGTGCTTACTACTTAATTGCTGGGGTCGCCGTGGTGGTGGCTGGGCTGCTGCTGGCCTTGCGCAAAGGCGCAGCACTTTGGCTATACGCCCTCATTTTGTTCGCCACCCTGGTGTGGGCGCTTTGGGAAGTAGGCCTAGACTGGTGGCAACTGGTACCTAGGGTCGCCATTCCCTGCCTAATCGGCATCATCATGCTGCTGCCGTGGTGGCGCAAACCGCTCAACTCGCGCGGTGGCAGCCTCGCCCTTATGGCCAGCATTGGCGCCGCTATCATCGTCGCCATCGCCAGCCAGTTTAGCTACCCAGGCACCATCGAGGGCACCATCGAGTCCGCCAATAACACCGAGGACGTTAATCCGGCCCAGGTCGCGGGCGACGACTGGCCTGCCTACGGCGGTACCAATGCTGGCACCCACTACTCGTCACTCGACCAAATCACGCCCGAGAACGTTGGCGAACTGGAAGAGGTATGGCGCATTCAAACCGGCGATGAACCCGGCCCCAATGCCCCGCCGGAAATCACTAACCAGAACACGCCGCTGAAAGTCAACGATAGCCTGTATATCTGCACGTCGCATAGCCGTGCCATGGCGCTGTCACCGGAAACCGGCGAAACTCTGTGGGAGTTTGATCCCAATATCAGCACCATGGGCGCCGACGACTTCTCCGGTTGGGCCCACATGACCTGCCGCGGCCTCGCCTACTATGATGCTGCTAACTACGATGCCGCTAACTACGATTCTTCTAACGACGAAGCCTCAAACGACGACGCTGACAACACCGACAGCAGCGCTAACGATGGCACGACGCCTGCGGAAAACGGCCCGGCCACTCCTCGCGTGCTGTTTGATGACGGCAGCCAGTTCGACCTGGACCTGGCCTTCCTGCTCTTCATCAGCGGCCTCGGCGACAGCCTGGCGCTAGCATCCGATGAAGGTGACGCTTCTGAGATGATTAGCGCCACGGACGTAATGTGCCCGCGCAGGCTGTATTTGCCCACCGCCGATGCCCGCCTGATTGCGCTGAATGCCGATACCGGCGAGCGCTGCGAAAGCTTTGGCAACAACGGCGAAGTGGATCTCACCAATAACATTGGCGAGTTCTCCCCCGGCGGCTACTACTCCACCTCCCCGGCCACGGTGACGGAAGATTTGGTCATTTTGGGCGGTCACGTCACCGACAACAGCTCCATCGACGAGCCGTCCGGCGTGATTCGCGCTTTCGACGTGCACACAGGCGAGCTGGTGTGGAACTGGGACAGTGGCAACCCAGACGACACCGCCCCACTCGAAGAGGGTGAAACCTATACCCGCAACTCTCCCAACGTGTGGGCCCCTATCAGCGTCGATGAAGAATTAGGGCTGGTGTATCTGCCCATGGGCAACGCCACCCCGGACCAGTACGGTGCCGATCGCTCTGAAAACGATGAAACGTATAGCGCAGGACTCGTAGCGCTGAACCTGAACGACGGCCAAGTGGCCTGGGTCTACCAATTCGTTCACCACGACCTGTGGGACATGGATACCCCGGCTCAGCCGGTTCTGATCGACCTAGCAACGGCTAACGGCACCCAGCCCGCCGTGATTCAGCCCACCAAGCAGGGCAGCCTTTACGTGCTCAACCGGGAAACCGGCGCGCCCATCGTGCCAATCGAAGAAGTGCCCGCACCGCAAGGGGCTATCGAAGGCGACTGGACCGCAGAAACGCAGCCACGTTCGGCGCTGAACTTGCTGCCACCACCGCTCACCGAGCGAGATATGTGGGGCGCGTCACCGTTCGATCAGATGATGTGTCGCATCCAGTTCCGCTCGCTGCGCTACGAAGGCCAGTACACGCCGCCCTCCTTGGAAGGCAGCATCGTCTACCCGGGTAATGTGGGGGTAATGAACTGGGGTGGCGTTGCGGTCGACCCTGAACGCCAGGCGCTGTTTACCGGTGCGAAGTACCTCGCGTTTGTTTCTACGCTGGTGCCCCGTGACCAAGTGCAAGAGGGCCAAGGCTCCGCCAGTGAACAAGGCCTACAGCCTAACGAAGGCGCACCCTATGCGGTAGAACTAGGCCCGCTGCTTTCCGTGCTGGGCTTACCCTGCCAAGCGCCCTCCTGGGGCGATGTGGCAGGTATCGACCTGCAAGCGTCGGAAGTGGTGTGGAAACATCGCAACGGTACCACCCGCGACAGCATGCCCTTTGGCCTGCCGATTGGGTTGAACGTGGGCGTGCCCGCGCTGGGCGGCCCGCTGACCACCGCTGGCGGCGTCTCTTTCTTGAGCGGCACGCTGGACCAGTACTTACGCGGCTACGACATCACCACGGGTGAAGAGCTCTACAAAGCGCGCTTACCCGCCGGTGGTCAGGCCACGCCGATGACCTATACCGGCGCCGACGGCCGCCAGTACGTGGTGGTGACGGCCGGTGGTCACGGTACCTTTGGCACCAAGATGGGTGACTACGTGATTGGCTACGCGTTACCGGAGTAACCGCTAGCTCTACGGAGTCAGCTAGTGCTGGTGGGAGGGAGCTTCAGCTCGCGACTGGTGGCTTAGCCAAGGCGCCTGACGGCGCCATTCGCCCGCTAAAGCGGCCTCCCACAGCAGACTTACCAAGCGTAACTGATAGATCAATACTTTAACTGACTGATATGGCGGCCATAGGCCGCCCTTTTTGCATCTGGCGCTACCTGAACCCTGAGTCAGCCTTAAGCATAGCCAGCGTTAAAAACTCAGCTCGACACCACCATAAACGCTGCGCCCTGGTGCGGGTTCGTAAAAGCGTCCAAAGGTGCCGTTCAAGCGCACATTGGAGTAGTGCTCTTCATCCAGCAGATTTCGCAGGCCCACATAAGCGCTTAGCCGAGTCTGTTGGCTCAGTTGCCAGCCGTCGCCCACCCGTAGGTTCACCAGCCAGTAGCTATCCACCGACGTCTCGTTGGCGTTATCGGCCACCAAGTCACCGACGTATTCGGTCTCTAACGTGGCGAAGCGCTCGTCAAGGTTCTCCCACGTTAGCTGGTTCACCCAGGTTTGTTCCGGCAGGCCGGGAATGCGGTTGCCATCGAAGCGTTCAGAAGGAGTGGCAAACTCGTCGAACTCGTAGCGCGCCAGGGTCAGCGCACTGTCCAAGCGCCACTGGTCGGCCAACTGCCACCCCAGCGCCAGCTCGACACCATCACGGTTGGTATCCCCGGCGTTCTGGTAGAACGTACGGCCGCCTTCGTCGTAGGGTACCAGCTCATCGCGCACGCGGACGGAGAAGAGCGCGACATCGTAATCCAGCGCCAGCGGCTCGATGTAACCACGCAGCCCCACTTCACGGTTCCAGGCTTTTTGCGGCTCTACGCTGGGGTTGAAGCCACCGCCAGCGGGGTTGGCAAACTCAGAGAACGTCGGCGTCTCGAAGGCCGTGCCGGTATTGATATACGCTTGGTGCTGCGGGCGATAGCGGTAGCTCAGCCCGGCAGAGCCGCTCCATTCGTTGAAGGTGCGCTGGCCGCTCTGGTCGCCATCGGCGGCAAAATCGTCGTCGACATCGAGATCTACCCGGTCAAACCGCGTGCCCAACGACAGCGTCAGCAGCTCCGACAGCGCTAAATCCCCCTGGACAAACACGCCAGTGGAGGTCGCGGTTTGGGTTTCATCCGCGAGCGGCTCGCCCACCGCCCCTTGGGGATTCACATCGTTGCGGAAGCGGTCATCTTTCTGGCGTGCGGCATCCACCCCAACGATGTAATTCAGCGGCAGGTTGCCTAGCGTTACCTCGTGGTGATATTCGGCGCTAGCGCCCATGTAATCGCGCTGATAGCCCAAGCGGCTGCTGCCCACAAACGGTAGCTGTTGCTCAAAATCCCGCTGAGCGATAAAGCCTTTCAGGTACAGCTCGCCCTCCCCTGCAGACAAATCCTCGTATTGCAGGCCGATCAACTGCTGGTCGACGGTTTGACCGGCATCTAGCGCCAGCGAGTTCGGTGCGGCTTGGTCGCGCCCTTCGGCCACCTCGCGGGCGTTGAGCGCGCCGGGGTCTTCCGAGCGGGGGTTATCCAGCAAGTTGATGATGGCGGTGAGTGCCCGATCGCTGCCCAGCTCACGGCGCAGCTTGGCATTGAGTAGATACTTCTCGGTGGAACTCTGCTCCCGGTAGCCATCTACGTTCAGCCCGGTGAGGCTGATATGGTGCGACCAATCCCCCTGCACGCCGCCATTTTGCAGCGCCACTTTCTGGTAGCCATCGCTACCGGCACCCATGCGCAGCCGAGTGCCGGGGTTGTCGCGTCCATCGGCGGTGGTGATGTCGATCACGCCACCCGCCGCGTTGCCGTAGAGCACCGAGGACGGCCCACGAATGACCTCAATGCGCTCAGCGCTATCCAAATCAATCGCATCTAGCTGGGCCTGCCCATCCGGCAGCGTGTAAGGAATACCGTCCACCATCACCGTAATGCCTCGCACCCCAAACGGCGCACGGGCACCAAAGCCGCGAATCGAAATACGCTGCCCTTGGGCAAAATTATCGCGGTTCTGCAGGAAAACGCCCGGCACCCGGTTGAGCGACTCATCCAAACGCACCCGTTGCTGGCCTTGGGCAATGGCGTCTTGATCTATCGTCGAGACCGCAGCAGGCGTGGCGTAAAGCTCACGCGCCAAGCGCGGTGCGCTGACTTCTACAGTGGGCAGCACGGCTTCTGTATCGGTTTGTGCCCATACGGGGGCGGCAAAAGCGGTGCTGAGTAACAATAATGAAGGAGGGAGATAGCGAGTCATGGCATCCTTTCCAATGAAAAACCCCAATGAATCATCAGTGAGCGCTCAACGTTATGACGTTCATCGGGGAACGGCTACGTAAAATGGTAGTGGTATGATGGAGTGACTAATTAGCCAAGTGTAGGGATTAGTTCTACACTGGCGGCTGGGCAACATTATACTAACGGTGTAAGCAAAGGAGGCTACATGGCGTTTACCGCGACTGACCCGATCAAGATGATTTTTGCGGTTATCTTTCCCCCGCTAGGGGTGTTTTTTGAGGTCGGTTTCAAAGGACACTTTTGGCTCAATATCCTGCTGACGCTCTTTGGCTTCATTCCAGGCATCATTCACGCCTTCTACGTCATATTGAAGCACTAGCCTCTCTCATTGCGTAATCTCTTATTGCGTCATTAGTTTAACAAACGCCGCCTTGCATTGCGCAAGGCGGCGTTTGTTAAACTCTGGTTGAAACGGCTTAGGCGCTGACTAATACGCTGCCAAAGGGTCCATCACCGGCGTTGAGCGCCTCTTCTGCTAGCGCCACGGCGCGTTCTAAGTAGCGATACTCATGATCGTAAACCATGCTGACCTCCCCTATCGTCTGAATACGGATTAGCCGTTCTCCACCGCGTGGCCGCCTTCTTCATCAGGCGCTTCAGCCAGCGTATGCCCTTCACTTCGGGCAATCACGGTCGTTCCGACCAAGTCTCCCGTGACATTCAGCGCTGTTGCACCCATGCCTACCAGGGCATCAATGGCGGTTAATAGCGCCACGGTTTCAATGGGCAGGCCTACTTGAGCAAACACGGTGGCAATCATGATAATGCCCGCCCCCGGCACCCCAGCCGTGCCTACCGTCACCAGCGTGCCGATCAGCACAATCTGCACCATGCTCATCAAATCCAGAGGCGCGCCAATCACGTTGGCGGCAAACACCGCTGAAATGGCAATACGGATGGCGGCACCGTCCATATTGAGCGTTGCTCCCAGGGGCAGGCTAAAGCTATAAATGCTTTTCGGGATGCCTAAACGCTGCGCGGCGTTAATCGTGACAGGCAGTGTGCCGGAGCTGCTTTGGGTTGCAAACGCGGTGGCCATCGGCGTGCGCGCCTCACCAAAAAAGCTGCGTAACTTCACGCCAAACAGCAGCATCACCGCGCAGTAGATCAACAGCTGTGCGCCGAGTGCGATGTACAGCACCATCACCATGTCACCCAACGAAAGAAGCGTTTCCATCCCCTGCTGGCTCACCGTTTCAGCAACAATGGCAAAGACGCCAATGGGCACAAAATGCAGCACCCCCGACATCACCTTCAGGGTCACCTCGTTTAACCCTTCAATAACTTGATAAAGCTGCTCGCCAAGCGCGTGCTGCTGCTCAGATTGGCGCATTTTCAACAGCGCAATCCCGAACACCAGCGCGGTAAAGATGATGCCCAGCATATTGAGCTCGGCAAAAGCGGCCACGATATTGCCCGGCACGATATTGAGCAGCGCATCGACCACACCGGGATTCTCGGGTACCGAGAAGCTCGCGCTGTCGTTGAGCGTCATGCCGCTGCCTGGGCTAAATAGCGTTGCCACGGTTAAGCCCACCACAATGGCGAATGCAGAAGAGGCCAAATAGTAAATAAACACTTTGCCGCCAACGCGCCCTGCGCTTCCTTCCCGAGACTGATTCACCCCTACCATGAGCGTAAACAGAACAATCGGTACGATGAGGAAAGTCAGGAGACGTAGCAGTAAATCACCCAGCGGTGCCAGCCAAACGGCCACCCAGTCACCGCCCACAATACCCACCAGAACACCCATCACCAGCGCGATGGTGACGCGCAAAATGAGCGACGCTTGAAGGTAGCGCTTCCATAAATATGTCATTGAATGCCCTGTTGGTTTAAATCAGGTTGGTATAAATCAATGGAAAACCACGTCATGTAGCATCATCGCGGGTTGCCAAACCAGCGTGGCGTTTGCTTGAGCTCCATTACGCCGACTAAATAGCTTAGCATGGAGTCTCCCGCCACTTTAGCTAGGATAGACGGCGTGCCCCTGCTCAACACTATTGACTGGAGCCATCATGAATACGATCAACGCTAAAAGACGATAGCACCTGGAAAATGGGTTGGAAGTAGCGAACCTACCACTCGCTGCCCTATGAAAATAAATGCAGAAAGGCTTTGACCTAGGCTAAGAAGCATGACACTGTAGCGTCAGTTGGTTAGCAAGCAGCATGGTTTCAGAAGTGTACGATCTTTTTCGGCAGCCTGATATTGTATTCCTTGTTTCACCCGCTACTTCATCTGGGTAATACCAGGAACTTTATTACGGCGCTTTAGCGCAAAGGATCTACACAATGGCAACTGGCACAGTTAAATGGTTTAACGACACCAAAGGCTTCGGTTTCATCGCTCCTTCTGACGGTGGCGACGACCTGTTTGCACACTTTTCTGAAATTCAGTCTGACGGCTTCAAAACCCTTCAGGAAGGCGCTAACGTCTCTTTTGACGTTACCCAGGGTAAAAAAGGCCTTCAGGCTTCTAACATCAAGCAAATCTCCTAAGTCCTATCTTTCTAGATAGCACTGAAAAGTTTGCTAGAACCCTCACCCATTAGGTGAACGGTTCAAACAGAAAGGCCCGCCTCGGCGGGCCTTTTTGCGTTTGGGTATTAAATCCTCTCCCATACGATTAGTTGAGCATCAATAGTCAGCGTTAGCTGCTCCAAGTTAGCTGCTCGCTCGCGCCCCTCCGCACTGGCACGATACAAATGCGGCGTCATGGTCAGCAAATCGCGGATAACGTCTGCCCCTTCTAATGAAATAGCGTAGCGAATCTGCTCGGAAGCTCGGTGAACAAACCCTTCCGATACATCAGGCGCTTTCTCACGTGCAGGTTTTAAGGTGGGATAAATAATTTCCCGCAGCTCGCGCAGGTGCTCCGGCCCCGCTTCTACTTGAAGCAGTTGCCCGCCCGGCTTAAGTACACGTGCAAACTCACCGTATACCGGAAAGCCAAACATACACAGCACGCTATCCAGCGTTGCTGACTGCACCGGCAATTGGGCGTTACTGCCCACTACCCAACGGCTGATCGGTGCGTGCTTATCGTCTTGCTTCGCCGCCGACTGCACCGCCCACTTCGAGATATCCAGCCCCATCAGTGAAAGCGCCTGCACGTCTGGCAGTTGTTGGGCCAACTGGCGCAGGTAGTAACCCTCGCCACAGCCTGCATCCAGGCAACTGTACGTTTCTGCCTGCTCACAGTGGCGCATCACCGCCTGGCTAAGCGCCTTTGCTATAGGCGCATAGTCACCCGCCGCCAAAAAGCGCTGGCGTGCGGCCACCATGGCTTTGCTATCACCAGGGTCGGTGGAGCGTTTCTGCTGCACTGGTAGCAGATTGATATAGCCCTGTTTCGCCACATCGAAACTATGGTTTGAGGCACACCGCCACGTGCCACCTTCCAACTGGAGCGGTTCGCCGTCTAATGGGCAGGCCAAGGCCTGAAAAGGGGTACGATTCATCGGAAGTTTCTCGTGACGGCTTTTTCTGGTGTGAATAGACGGGCAATATGCTGACACATCATCGATGGGCATCAGGCATCTAAACATTAACGATACCGGAAAGCCCATATAACTCAACTTGAACGGTGAGCGTTGCAACACTCACCCCGTTTGCCGACAGTGCGTTAACTTTCGGCGACTAAGGCAACATACCATGCAACCTTTGCTGCGCATCGCGGGCGCTTGGCCCTACTTGATGGCCATCTTTCTCAATGCCTTTGTAGATCTCGGGCACAAAATCGTCATTCAGAATACGATTTTCAAAAGCTACGATGGCGCGACCCAGGTCGTGCTTACCGCTCTGGTGAATGGGCTAATTCTGCTGCCGTTTATTCTCCTCTTCAGTCCAGCAGGCCATATTGCCGACAGCACGCCCAAAGTACGTGTGCTAAGGCTCTCCGCCTGGGCGGCGGTGGCGGTGTCGCTGGGCATTACCGCCGCCTACTACCAGGGCTGGTTCTGGCTCGCTTTTGCGATGACGCTGCTGCTGGCTATTCAGTCTGCATTCTACTCACCCGCCAAGTACGGCCTAGTGAAAGGGCTGTTTGGTAAACCCCGGCTAGCCGAAGCCAACGGGCTAGTGCAGGCGGTTACCATTGGTGCGATCCTGGCCGGTACGGTGGCGTTTACCGCCCTGTTTGAACACTGGGTCACCCCCAGCGCCAGTACGCCAAGCGACCTACTGCGCCATATCGCTCCACTGGGCTGGCTACTGGTGCTTAACAGCGGCCTGCAGGTCGTCGCCCTCTATCGGCTCAAACTAGATGAAGCACAGCCTGCGGCTACCCCGCTAACGTGGGCACGCTACCGCAGCGGCACTGCGCTAAAAAACAATCTGAGTATTCTTGCCCGCCAGCCGGTGCTGCGGCTCTCCATCATTGGGTTGGCGACGTTCTGGTCGGTGGGGCAAGTGCTGCTAGCCGCTTTTCCCGCCTATGCCAAAGAGGCGCTCAGCATTGAGAACACGCTGGTGCTGCAAGCCATTCTCGCCGCCAGCGGTATCGGCATTGCTCTCGGCTCGCTGTTAGCCAGCAAGCTCTCCCGCAACCGTATTGAAACCGGGTTAATTCCGCTGGGTGCTGTCGGGGTCGCCGTCGGACTTTGGTGCCTTCCTCTCCTCACCACGCCCACCAGCCAAGCGCTCAACTTTGTGCTCATCGGCATGATGGGCGGGCTATTTATCGTGCCGCTCAACGCATTGATCCAGTTTCATGCGGCGGATCACGAGCTAGGCACCGTGCTGGCCGCCAATAACTGGATCCAAAACCTTTCGATGCTGGGCTTTTTGGTGCTCACCGCGCTGTTCGCGCTGGCGGGGGTCGATAGCCATTACCTGCTGCTATTGGTCGCCAGCGTGGCGATGGTGGGCGGTGGCTACACCATTTTCAAACTGCCCCAGAGCTTAGTGCGCTTCATTCTCAGCTTCCTGCTTACCCGCCGTTACCGCGTAGACGTTCACGGGCTGGAAAACCTGCCCGCCCAAGGCGGCGTGCTGTTGCTGGGCAACCACATTAGCTGGGTAGACTGGGCGATGGTGCAAATTGCCAGCCCGCGCCCGGTGCGCTTTGTGATGCTGAAAAACATCTACCAGCGCTGGTACCTACGCTGGTTCTTTAAAGCGCTGGGCTGCATTCCCATCGAGCGCGGCGCTGGGGCCGAGAACGCGCTGGCCGCCGTGGCCGAGCAGCTCAACGCAGGGGAAGTGGTTTGCCTGTTTCCCGAAGGAGCGATTAGCCGCAACGGCCAGCTGGGCGAGCTGCGCCGAGGCTACGAACGCGCCTGCAAACACGCCCACCCAGACGTGCGCATCGTGCCGTTTTACCTGCGTGGCCTGTGGGGCAGCCAATTCTCCCGCTCGTCTAGTAAACTCAAAGAGCTACGCAATGCGCCGCTGCACCGCTCTGTGGTAGTCGCCTTTGGTAAACCGCTGCCCAAAGACACCCCCGCCGACGTACTCAAACGGCGTATCTTCGAGCAGGCGACCCACTCGTGGCAACACGCCATGGAGGAGCTGCCTTCGCTGCCTGAGGCCTGGATCAACAGTGTCAAACGCAGCCCAAGCGCCCCAGCGCTGGCCGACACCTTGAACCGCTCACTCAACGCAGGTCAAGCGCTCACCGCTAGCCTGCTGCTCGCCAAGCGTTTTCGCCACCGTAGCCTCAACGAATCGACGCTTGGCCTACTGCTGCCTACCAGCACTGCTGGGGTACTGGCCAATATGGCCACACTGCTCGCGGGCAAAACGCTGGTGAACTTGAACTACACTGCCAGCCAAGCTGCCCTTGCCTCTGCGCTGCAGCAAGCTGATATTCGCACCGTCGTCACCTCGCGCCGCTTTATGGAAAAGCTGAGCCAGCGGGGGCTGGCGGTGGAATCGCTGCTAGAAGGCAAGCAGGTGATCTATTTGGAAGATCTACAGGCGGGGATCTCCCGGTTTGAGCGCGTCACTACGTTTCTTGCCGTGCGCCTGCTGCCCGCTTGGTTGTTACAAGCGCTGTTCTGCTATGGGCGGAATGCGGACGCCACGGCGGCCATTCTGTTCTCCAGCGGCAGCGAAGGGCAGCCCAAGGGTGTGATGCTGAGCCACCGCAACCTGATGGCCAATATCAAACAGACCTCCGACGTGCTCAATACCCAGCACGACGATGTGGTCATGGCCTCGCTGCCGCTCTTTCACGCGTTCGGCTTTACCGTCACCCAGCTACTGCCATTGATCGAAGGGCTACCGCTGGTCAGTCACGCCGACCCCACCGATGCCCCAGGTGTTGCCAACGCGGTGGCCAAGCATAAAGCCACCATTATGTTCGGCACCTCCAGCATGCTGCGCCTGTTCAACCGCAGCCCAAAGGTACAGCCCGCCATGCTGGAAAGCCTGCGTATTGTGGTGGCTGGTGCCGAGAAACTGGATGACAGCGTACGTGAAGGGTTTGCGCAAAAATTCGGTAAGGCGATTTATGAAGGTTACGGCGCGACAGAAACCGCTCCCGTGGCGGCCGTTAACCTACCCGACGCCGTCGGCGTTCACTACCAGCAGGTACAAAAAGGTAATAAGCCCGGCACCGTGGGTATGCCGCTCCCCGGCACCAGCATTAAGGTCGTCGATCCAGAGAGCTTCGAGGAGCTACCCACCAACGAGCCAGGTATGATTGTGATCAGCGGACCACAGGTGATGCAGGGCTATCTCAACGACCCCCAGCGCACCGAACAGGTCCTCAAAAGCTTCGACGGCCAGCGCTGGTACGTTACCGGCGATAAAGGGTTTATCGATGAAGATGGCTTTTTAACACTGATCGACTGCTACGCCCGTTTTGCCAAAATCGGCGGCGAAATGGTCAGCCTCAGCGCCGTCGAAGCCGCGGTCAGAGCGGTCGTCGACGACCCCAACATACCGCTGATGGCCGTCAGCCTGCCCGATGCAAACAAAGGCGAGCGCATCGTCCTACTGAGCGAAGCAGCGCTGGACGCCAAAACGCTCAAAACCGCCCTGCGTAGCCACGGTACGCCCGCGTTAATGATTCCCAGCGACTGGCTCACCGTGGAAGAGATACCTCGTCTGGGGTCAGGAAAAGCAGACTTTGCTGGCGCGAAACGGCTTGCCGAAGCGCAGCTGGCGGCTGAATCATCTTAGTAAAAAGGGCAGCGGCATGGCCGCTGCCCTTTCTGGCGAACTTACTCAGCACCGCCGTCCGGTGCGTCACTTGAGTCGTTTGACTCACCGGTTTGTCCAGTCGCACCTTTCTGTTGGCCGCTTGATTGTCTAGCATGCTCCCCACGCGCAATATCATGATGGCTAATCACCACCACGTCGCGGGGCCACCACTCGGGATGTTCGTCGCGGATATAGGCCATCAGCTTCTCACGCACGTTCATCTCAGCGGTCCAGCCCGCTAGCGGGTCCGAGGTCATTAAGTAGCAGGTGACCGTTTGTGCGTGGGAAGTTTGGCCGGTGACGTAGCAGAGCAGCTTATGGTGCTCAATCACGCACTCCTCTTCCTTGGCAAACTCTAAAAACTTCTCGCGAACCTGGGAGATATCGGCACTCAGGTGCAGGGTTAGCTCCAAGAAGCGGTACATTTTGGTGCTTTTCACCGAGAGGTTTTCTAACGGTTTGGACGTAAAGTACGTGACCGGCACGATCAACCGCCGCTCATCCCAAGAACGCAGCCGAATGAAGGTGTAGAAAATCCCTTCCACATAGCACCACTGCCCTTCGAAGATCACCAAATCGCCAATGCGGATGGGCTTGGCCAGTGAGAGTTGGAACGACGACAGAATATTGCCCAGCACCGTCTGCCCCGCGATACCGACCAGCACGGCCAACACACTGGCCGAGGCCAGAATGGACAGGCCCAACGATTCGAACAGCTGGATTTGCCCCAGCACATACACCGAAACCGCCACCACGGTGATTAAAATAATCACCCGGCGCAGGGCGTAGAGTGAGGTCAGCAGCCGGCGTTTGTCTTTGGGTTTGGTATCGTCGATTTCCCCCACCAAGCGGCGGGTCATGCGCAGCATGATGGTATCGACCAACCGCAGCGCAATAGTGCCTGCCCCCCAGGCCATGATCGCGATCAGTAGCACCCTAAACGTCGTGGTCGCTACCGCTGAAAACGACACCACGTAATCCAGCAGCATCTGGGTGAACAATGACACCACAATGAACGCGACGGGCACGCCAATTTGATCAGCAAAAATGGTCGAGAGCCCGGAGGGCAGAATGCGCGCGACCAAACTGACAAGGTAATACGTTGCCACTCCCACTAAGCCAATCGTGATCAGAAAAATAGGGATCGCCAGCCACTCCCAGATTTTCAGCACGCCAAACGACGCTTTGAAGCGTTCGGGAATATAGCTTTCCAGCATGGAGGGGCCATACTCCTCATACAGTGCGGGAATCGACGACACGCTTTCCGGCATAATCAACCATACGGGGTCTTCCTCGCCAACACGGTAGCGGCCTAAGCGCACATCATAGGCTTGGCCTTCTACCTGCAACGCAGCCAGTTCAATGTTGCGCCGTGGCTCGCCAGCCAAAGGGTTTTGGCCAGACGGATCCTCAATAGCAGCGTCTTGGCGGCCAGGCAAATTAGAAGCGTTCAGCCACTCGCCGCGCCTTAGCACTTCCGCCAGCTGTTTGGCCAGCTCGGCTCCCCGCGTTGACTGCTCGCTAGGATCAACGTCTGCTAGGTTCAACAAATGCGCCGCATCGGCGTAATTTTCCTCTTCGGTGAAGTTTAAAAAGCTGCGGATCGTTTCCCGTGGCGACATACGCTTCGCCTCTTCGGGAACTTCACCCAACCCTGTGTTGATCGCATCCATGGTGAACCAACGCGGGTTCTCGCTCTCATCGCCTTGCGTTTGCGCCATGCCAACGCTAGAGAACAGTAGCGTGACGACCAGCACACCCCAAACGGGCCACGAGCTGTAATTTTTCATACTTGCCTTATTCAGTAAAAGTGAGCCAATACCCGCCATCAACCAACGGCTTGTGCCGCCCGCCCATTTAAATCAGTGGGCTATCCGTGTCGATGGTTGGTCAAAGTACAGACCACGTTACCCTATCCGGCAAGCAATCGCGGCTCTAGCGCTTGGTGGCGTAAGGCGAAGGCAAGAAATGGCCGCTTAGTTTTTCACTCAGTTTTCCAAATTTCCTAGGCGATTAAACGCGTCGTCATACAGCGCGGTGAGCAACAGCTCGTCGATGGCATGAGCCACTCCATGGACGACATGAGCATGGAGAGCGATCACATGGACTCCACCGACAGCATGAAAGAGTAACGCCCCTTTCGAGAGCCAGGAAGCTATGACGCGAAACGTACTGATCATCGAGGATAACCCAGGTATCGGCGAGCTGGTTCGTATGTACGTGGCCGAGCTGGACAGAGTGCTGAGGCTGGAAATGGAAGCAGAAGACTATCTCACGAAGCCATTCAGCGTGGCAGAGCTTTCCGTCCGGGTAAAAGCGCTGTTTCGGCGAGTGGATGCTATGGCGTCCGCCTCGCTTGAAAAAATCAGGGCGTATCTTTCTGCCTACGTCTACCGGCTCATTCACCGTGTAAAGCCTGAGCCGAGAGCGCTAAGCGTGGATCGAGTAGACATCATGGATTGACCTGCCCCTCCTCAACGTCGTGGATTACGTTGAGGTAGGGACCAAAATGCAGAGCCACTATTGAGGGAGGCAGGTCATGAAACAGTCTAACGCAACTCAGCAA
>NZ_JAKGAY010000021.1:0-60761 GCF_021532545.1 Halomonas sp. Cn5-12 | reverse complement strand
CGAAGGCGGCAGCAGGTAATCGGTCTGGCGATCCACAGGGATGAAGCGGCTCATGGCGATCTTCTCAGCTCGGCGATGACGGTGGTCAGTATCTCACGGTGCAACGGAAAGACCGACAGGCTGCTAGCAGAACGCTAATAAACGTGTGACACGCCTGTGTCAGACAAAAGCCACAGGTCAACAGCTGAGTAGCAGGGCTTGGAGGCAATATTGGCAGGCGTGGCACATGGATGACACAGATTTGACACAGCCAAAACAAAAGGGCTTACGCGTTAACGTAAGCCCTTGATATGTTTGGCGCGCCCGGCAGGAATTGAACCTGCGACCTTCGGCTTCGGAGGCCGACACTCTATCCAACTGAGCTACGGGCGCTTTGGGTGCGTATCGTACCCGTGTGGGCGCGTGGTGTCCAGCCGCTTGGCGGTTTTCGGCGCGTAGATGATTGACCGTTTTCCCTGCGGTGGTGCATGCTCTTGGGGCACTTTTGCACCTCTTAACCACCCTTGGTCATATTGGGAACATAATAAATGAAAACATTTGCACGTAGTACGCTGGCACTGGGTATGTCACTGGCACTGGTCAGCGCCGCGAACGCCGCTGATTTTGCAGATATGGACCCCGTTACTCTGCGTTTAGCCCACGTGGTCAACGAGCAGGATGGCTTCCATATTGCCGCCACCAAGTTCGAAGAGCTGGTGGAAGAACGCACCGATGGGAAGGTGAATATCGAGATCTTCCCCAACGCCTCGCTAGGCGATGAGCGCACGCTGCTGGAAGGCATGCAGATCGGCACCGTGGACATGGGCGTGATCACCAACGGGCCGGTGGCCAACTTCGTGGAAGAGATGGCGGTCTTCGAACTGCCCTTCCTGTTCCCCACTCCCGAAGCCGCCTATGGCGTGCTGGATGGCCCCATTGGCCAGGAGCTTTTGGATAAGCTGGCCGACGTGAACCTGAAAGGCCTGGCCTACGCCGAGCGCGGCTTCCGCAACCTGACCAACAGCGAGCGCGCCGTGAATTCGCCGGAAGACCTGGATGGCCTGCGCATTCGCGTGATGGAAAACCCGGTGTACACCGATACCTTCCGCGAGCTGGGGGCCAACGCCATCCCGATGGCCTGGACCGAAGCGCTCACCGCCATGCAGCAGGGCACCATCGACGGCCAGGAGAACCCGGTGAATGTGATTCACTCGTTCAAGCTGGATGAAACCCAGAACTACATGACCCTGTCACGCCACACCTACGCCCCGGCGATTTTCGTGATGGGCATGCCTGCCTGGAACCAGCTGCCTGAAGCCGCCCAGGACGTCATCCGTCAGGCCGCCCAGGAAGCCGCCGAGCATGAGCGTCAGGTGAACGCCGATATGGAAGCCGAACAGCTTGCAGCACTGCGCGAAGCGGGCATGGAAATCAACGACTCCCCCGATATGGAAGCCTTCCAAGCCGCCGTTGCGCCGGTATACGAGAAGTACGGCGAGCAGTTTGGTGATTACCTGCCGCGTATCCAGGAGGCGCTGCAACAGTGATATCGTTTGCACAGCCTCTTTTGACGCTGCTGCAACGCATTGAACGCGGGCTGGATGCCATCATCCAGCCCGTGGTGTTTGCGGGCATGGCAGCTTTGATCGGTGTGATCACACTACAAATCGTGTCACGGGTATTTTTCAGTGCCGTGGGCTGGACCGAAGAGGTCGCGCGGTTTCTGCTGGTGTGGATCACCTTTTTAGCGGGCACGCTGGCGTTTCAGCGCGGGCGACATATCGCGGTCAGTTTCGCGGTGGATGCCTTGCCCCTCCCGATGCGCAAGCTGGCTAGGCTCGCGGCGCTGGCGATTGTGGTGGCGTTCATGATCACGCTAATCGTCATCGGCTACCGCTATATGCAGGTGCAGAGCTTCCAGAAATCCGCTTCGCTACGGCTCTCGATGACCTATGTCTACGCCGTGATGCCCGTCTGCGCGGCGATCATGGCGTGGTATGCGCTGGTCGATATGGTCGAGCTACTGGTGAACGGCGAGATGCCCCCGTCCCAGGAGGCGTCGTTATGACCCTGCTGCTGTTCGGGCTGTTCTTTCTGTTCATGCTGCTAGGCGTGCCGATTGCCTTTGCGATTGGCGCCAGTACACTCTACGCGCTGTATCAATCCGGCGTGCCGCTGATGGTGGTCACCCAGCAGATGTTCCAGGGCATCAACTCCTTTGCTCTGGTGGCCATTCCGATGTTCATTCTGGCCGGGGATTTAATGGCCCAGGGCAAAGTTAGCGAGCGTCTGGTGGGCTTTGCCGATTCGCTGGTGGGCTTTATGCGCGGCGGGCTCTCGGTGGTCTCGGTGATGGCGGGCATGTTCTTCGCGGCCATTTCCGGCTCCGGCGCGGCTACTACCGCAGCGGTGGGTTCAAGCCTAGTGCCAGAACTTAAGCGCAAAGGCTACGACCCCGCCTCAGCGGCTAGCCTGATTGCCGCTAGCGGCACCATTGGCGTGGTGATTCCCCCGTCGGTGCCAATGATTATCTATGCGGTCATTGCCCAGCAGTCGGTATCGTCGCTGTTCTTGAACGGCTTTTTGCCGGGGCTGGCAATGGGCGTAGCGCTCATGGCCATCGCCATTACCCAGGCGTACAAACGCCAGTACCCGAAAGGAACCCCGCTGTCGCTGGCCACTATGTGGCACACGTTCAAGGCCGCAAGTTGGGGCTTGATGACGCCGGTGATCATTCTGGGGGGTATTTTCTCGGGGATTTTCACGCCGTCGGAAGCGGCGGTGGTGGCGGTGAACTACGCGCTGCTGGTGTCGCTGTTCGTGTATCGGGACTTGACCCTGCCCCAGGTGTACAAGCTGTTGATTCGCTCGGCGATGACCACGGCGGTGATCATGCTGGTGATTGCCATGTCGGCGGTGCTGAGCTGGACGCTCTCAAGCTGGCAGGTGCCCGGCGCGATTGCCCAGGCGGTGCTGTCGCTCTCCACCAACCCCTACGTGATTATGCTGTTGGTGGTGGCGGTAATCCTGCTGACCGGGGTGTTTATCGAAACCGCCAGCGCTTTGATCATTCTGACCCCGGTGCTGCTACCTCTGGTGCTGCAGCTGGGTATCGACCCGATCCACTTCGGGCTGATCATTGTGGTGGGGCTATCGATTGGCATGATTACCCCACCCGTGGCGATCAACTTGTACGTAGCGTCGTCCGTCACCCAACTGCCGCTAGAGCGTATTACCCGCGCTATTATCCCCTACCTGCTAGGGCTGATTGGCGTGCTGCTGCTGGTGGTTTACGTGCCCATACTGCTGGGCTGGTCGGGTCGTTAGCGCTAACTAAGAGCGCAGCTAAACAGCGCCACTAGTAGAAAGAAAAAAAGGGCTTGCCGTTTGGCAAGCCCCTTTTGATTGATATCACCTCATAACTTAAAACTCTTCCCAGTCGTCTCCACCAGCTTTAGTGGGTGCAGGCTTAGAGGAGAGTGCCGGGCGCTTGAGCTCTTGGCTGGTCCCGGACCGGCTGGCAGGCAGCGCTTGGCGCGTCTGGTCATTCAACTGGGGTGTTGTCTGGCTTTGTGAGTCGTCTTCCCCTAATACGAAGGAGTTGACTAGCTCATTAAGGTGCTCAGCGTGGCGGCGCATATCCGCAGCGGCCGTGGTGGACTCTTGCACCATGGCCGCGTTCTGCTGGGTCATGGTATCCATTTCGGCTACGGCGGTGTTGATCTGGCCAATACCACTGCTCTGCTCTTTGGCGCCGGCGCTGATTTCACCGATCACATCGGTAACTTTTGATACGCTCTCAACGATCTCGCGCATGGTGGCACCCGCGTTACGCACCAGCTCGGCGCCAGTGTGGGTGTGCTGAACGGAGGTATCGATCAGCGCGCGGATCTCTTTAGAGGCATTACTGGAGCGGCTGGCCAGGGTGCGTACTTCTTGAGCAACCACCGCAAAACCACGGCCATGCTCACCCGCACGGGCAGCTTCCACCGAGGCGTTTAGCGCCAGAATGTTGGTCTGGAAGGCAATCGCATCAATCATGGTGATGATTTCACTGATGCGCGTAGCCGAGTCGTTGATATCGCGCATCGTGTTTTCTACCTGCCCCATGGCCTCTTCACCCTGGTGGGCCACTTCCGCAGTGGACTGCACCAGCTTGTTGGCCTGTTGGGCATTGTCAGCACTGTGGTTCACGGTGGAGGTAATCTCCTCCATGGAGGCCGATGTCTCTTGAAGATTGGCCGCCGCCTGCTCGGTGCGAGTAGACAGCTCCTCGGAGCTACGCGAGATTTCGCCAGCAGAGTGATAAACGCTGACCGTGCTGCGGCGTACGTCGCGCAGGGTATCCTGCATGCGGCCAGCAAAGGCGTTGAACTGGACAGCGAGGTTCCCCACTTCATCGTTGCTCTCTATGGTAAGACGACGGGTTAGGTCACCACGACCTTGCGCAATATCCCCCATCGCATCAGCGGTGCGCTTTATCGGCCCGACGATACGACGCACAAAGCCAAAGGCCAGCAGAGCAATAGCTGCAAATAGTGCAGCGCCTAGCAGCGTCGCAGATATAATCGCATTTCGTAGGTCGGCAGCGGCAGCAGCCTCTAACTCGGCCATTGCTTCATCAACATCTGTTACATACACACCAGCGCCTACAATCCAGCCCCATTTTTCTAAACGATCAATGTAGGAGTGCTTGGGCTTAGACTCATTGGTGCCGGGGTATTCCCACGGGTATTCGTAAAAACCACCGCCATCTTGGCCAACTCGAATGAAATCCCGCACGATATAGGTGCCATCAGGTGCTTGCAGGTCTCTCAGGTTTTGACCTTCACGCTCCGGAGAGTGAGGCAGTACGATGTTAGTACCATCGTACTCATATACGAAAATATAGTTTTCGCCTTCAAAGCGCATGGAGCGCAGCATTTCAGCAGCGCGCTCCTTAGCTTCACGGTCATTGGCACCGGCGTTTTCATAAATCGGGGCGATAGCCGTTGTTGCCATCTGCACGATATCGCGCACTGCGGCACGACGCCCTTCAATCAACAACTCACGCTGTTCCGCTAATGCTTCGCGGGTGTCCTTGGCGTTGCTATAGGCTTCAAAGCAGACCAAGACAACGGTGACCAACAGTAAGGGGAGTAATACCAGCATCAGCACCTTGGTCTGCAAACCCAAGGCCCAACGACTTCTCTTCTCAGAAGTAGCCATCATGTTCGAGTTCTATCCTCATCAAGTGGGGGATATGCGTTGTAATCGGTGCTTTGTTATCGGCAAAAAGTGTGTCAGCTTTAGTCACTTCTCATGATTTTTTGCTTTATGAACAATAAATTCAAGCTACAAAACACCTTTACATAACATGAGTTAAGGATATCAACAGCCTATCAGTTCATTGTAGAAATGTGGTGGCCAGGGATGGCCCGTTTTGGCAGGATCTCACCTAAACAACTGCAACTGCCCAGCCTTTCATACCATCAAAGCTGGGCAGTTTTTTATATCTGCTAATTATACCTATACCCACTTCCGTTTAATGTGTTACAGCGGCCCTTGGGCGACGCTCGTCCAGCATGCCTTTATCGAGAATGAAGCGGATGATCTCTTCAAGCCCCACGCCATCGTAGAGGTTGGTGAACACGAACGGGCGCTCGCCGCGCATCTTTTTCGAGTCGCGCTCCATCACCTCCAGTGAGGCGTGAACCTGCTCGGCAATATCGATTTTGTTGATAATCAGCAGGTCGGATTTGGTGATGCCGGGGCCGCCTTTGCGGGGAATTTTGTCGCCTGCCGACACGTCGATCACGTAGAGCGTCAGATCAGAAAGCTCGGGGCTAAAGGTGGCGGAAAGGTTATCGCCACCAGACTCGACCAGTACCAGTTCCAGCTTGGGATGACGGGCGTGTAGCTCGTCAATCGCCGCTAGGTTCATCGAAGCATCTTCACGAATCGCCGTGTGCGGGCAGCCGCCGGTTTCTACGCCGAGAATACGGTCGGCGGGCAGCGCATCGTGCTTGAGCAGGAAATCGGCGTCTTCGCGGGTATAGATATCGTTGGTGACAACGGCAATGTCATAGTGGTCGCGCAGCGCGGTACAGAGCTGCTTGAGCAGGGCGGTTTTACCTGAACCAACCGGGCCACCCACGCCAACGCGTAAACAGTGAGTCATGGTTTTCTCCTAAATAACAACGCTCGTTAGCTTCTAAACAAACGGGAATATTGGGTTTCGTGTAGGGCGCTGGCCAGCGCCACACCGGGCAGCGCAGGGCCAAGCTCGTCATCGTCTAGCCGCTGGGCCTTCTCAACGGCACTCACCAGCTCGCCACGTAACTGCTCGATAATGCGCTGGGCAGCGGTATGCCCCAGCGGCAGCGCTTTACAGGCCACCGCGAGTTGATTTTCCAGCCACGCCCAGCCAAAGCCGAGCTGCGCTTGACGCACAGGGATGCCGCGCTGGTAGGCCGCCCAGGCAAATAGGGTCACATAGCCTGCCTGGACCGGTAGCAAGGGCGTAAGTGAGTCTTCACTAGGCAGCCCTTCATTTTTGGGTAATAGGTCGAGGCTGCCCAGCAGCCGCTTCAGCGAGGCGCCCAGGCGGCTGTCTTCAGCAGCCAGTTCAGCGGTTTCACGGGTGGCAGCCAGCCAGTCGTCCCACTCGGCCACTGCAACGCCATCTTGGTGCTCGAAAGCGCGATACAGCCGCTCAATCAGCGGCAGTTCGCAGCGGCTCAGGCCATCCTCTAACACGCCGGATAGCCACTGAGAGAGGCTTGGCTCATCACTCACCCAGCCCAACTCAAAAGCGCTCTCTAGCCCTTGGGAAAAGGCGAAGGCCCCAATGGGCAGTGCGGGGCTGACGAGCTGCATCAGCCCTAGCAGGGCGAGGTCGGAGGGCTGTTCAGTGGGCATGGTGGTGCTCATGCGCGTGATCGTGATCGTGATCGTGGGAATGACTATGCGAATGGCTGTGCGAATGCCCACCGCCCACTTGGTTGTAAGCGCCCGGTTCGGGGTCGAAGGTGGCGTTGTGGTGCTCAAGCGTGGCACCCAGCAGCTCGGCCAGCTCCTCGAGGACGTGGTCGGGCGGGAAGCGTACCCAGCCGCCTTTCGCGTCTTCACCCAGTGCGAGCTGCACATGGCGGTTGCCGAGGTGGTAAGCCAGCCGGGCCAGCGGTAAGCCAGTACTCACTCGCGCGGTCACCACGGGTTCAATGGCGGCGCAAATGCGCACGATCTCGCCATTTTCGGCTTTTAGGCCTTCGCCATCGCGCAGTACGGGGCCGCGATCCAGAAACAGCCCAAGAGGCTGGCCGCTGTCGCTCTCAGCTTTTAAGCGGCCACGAATGCGTAGCTCAAAGGGCAGTGTCAGCGTGTCGCTGGCGGTGCCCTCATCTATGGGGCCGAGGCGTTCAATTAATTTCAACATGCTCTCATCCTTTCTCGATCCTTGAAGGCTGAGCCGGGGGTAGGCCGTAGAGAGGGTCTTTTGCCATGGATGGCAAAAGTAGCGTACAGGGACGTATTTACAGCGCCCTCTCGTAGGCCTACCCCCGGCGCTCCGGACAGCAGCTCAATCAAAACAAGTGATACCGCTGCGCCAGCGGTAGCTCGGTCGCGGGTTCGCAGGTGAGCAGTTCGCCGTCGCAGCGCACTTCGTAGGTTTGCGGGTCGACGGTGAGTTCTGGGCAGGCGTCGTTGAGCTTCATGTCCTTTTTGCGCACGCCGCGCACGTTCTTGCAGGCGGAAAGCGTGCTTTGTAGTCCCAGTCGCTCTTTAATGCCCGCGTCAATCGCCGCTTGGCTGACAAAGTTGAGCCGGGTCTGGCTGGCGGCGCGGCCAAAGGTGCCGAACATGGGGCGGTAATGCACCGGCTGCGGCGTGGGGATGGAGGCGTTGGGGTCGCCCATGGGCGCACCGGCAATCATGCCGCCCTTCAGAATCAGCGCGGGTTTGACGCCAAAGAAAGCGGGCTTCCACAGCACCAAATCCGCCAGCTTACCGACTTCAATCGAGCCGACTTCATGGGCGATGCCGTGAGTAATGGCGGGGTTGATGGTGTATTTGGCGATATAGCGCTTGGCGCGCAGGTTGTCGGCCCCCAGCGCTTCATCTTCCGGCAGCAGGCCGCGCTGCACCTTCATTTTGTGCGCCGTTTGCCAGGTACGGCAGACCACTTCACCCACGCGGCCCATGGCCTGGGAGTCGGAGGCGATCATCGAGATCACGCCCAGGTCGTGGAGGATATCCTCGGCGGCGATGGTTTCGCGACGAATACGTGAATCGGCAAAGGCCACGTCTTCGGGAATATTGGGGTCCAGGTGGTGGCAGACCATGAGCATGTCGAGATGCTCGTCGATGGTATTCACCGTGTAGGGCCGCGTGGGGTTGGTGGAGGACGGCAGCACGTACTCCTTGGAGCAGGCAGTGAGAATGTCCGGGGCGTGGCCGCCGCCTGCGCCTTCGGTGTGGTAGGTGTGAATGCCGCGCTCTTTAAACGCCGCCAGGGTGTCTTCCACGAAGCCGGATTCGTTGAGCGTATCGGTGTGGATGGCGATCTGCACATCGTACTTTTCCGCCACGCTCAGGCAGGTATCAATCGAGGCGGGGGTAGTGCCCCAGTCTTCATGCAGCTTGAGACCCATCGCGCCCGCTTCCAGCTGTGCTTCGAGCCCTTCTGGCAGGCTGGCGTTGCCTTTGCCGAGCAGACCGATGTTCATGGGCAGGTCGTCCACCGCTTGAAGCATCTTGCCAATGTGCCACTCGCCGGGGGTGCAGGTGGTGGCGTTGGAGCCCGTGGCGGGGCCGGTGCCGCCGCCCAGCATGGTGGTGACACCGCTCATCAGCGCTTCTTCCACCTGCTGGGGGCAGATGAAGTGAATGTGGGCGTCGATGCCGCCTGCGGTGAGGATTTTGCCTTCACCGGCGATCACTTCGGTACCGGGGCCAATGACGATCTCGACATCGGGCTGGGTGTCGGGGTTGCCTGCCTTGCCGATGGCGGCGATGCGGCCGTTTTGCAGCCCTACATCGGCTTTGACGATGCCCCACCAGTCCAGAATCAGCGCGTTGGTGATCACGGTGTCCATCACCGAGGCGTCCTGGCGCTGACTTTGGCCCATGCCATCGCGGATAACTTTGCCGCCGCCGAACTTCACTTCTTCACCGTAGTGGGTGGCGTCTTTTTCGACTTGAATCCACAGCTCGGTATCGCCCAGGCGCACGCGGTCGCCTACGGTGGGGCCGTACATATCGGCGTAGGCTTGCCGACTGATTTTGTTTACCGGTTTCATATTTGCCTCTCCTAAAAGATGAAGCTTGGCACTGGGGAGGCCATCACTCATGGGACACGCTGTGAATACGTCCTTGTACGCTTGACTGCGCCATCCATGGCGCAGACAGTCACCCAGCCGATGCCCGCCCTACCGTCGGTTGTTCTTTATTAATCCGTTGGCTAATCGAGCGGCCCCATCACATCGCCACGGAAGCCGTAGATTTCCCGCTTGCCGACAAACGGAATCAGCGTGACTTCGCGGGTTTGGCCGGGTTCGAAGCGGATGGCGGTGCCGGCGGCGACGTCCAGGCGGTAACCCCGGGTTTTATCGCGGTCAAACACCAGCGCGGGGTTGGCTTCGGCAAAGTGGTAGTGGGAGCCAAGCTGAATGGGGCGGTCGCCGGTGTTGGCCACCTCCACGGTGATACGCTCGCGACCCGCGCACAGCTCGATATCACCCTCTTGTAACTGATACTGTCCTGGAATCATGGCGCTCTCCTAACGGTGGATGATTAGTTGATCGGCGTGTGAACGGTGACCAGCTTGGTGCCGTCGGGGAAGGTGGCTTCCACCTGCACTTCATCGACCATCTCCGCCACGCCTTCCATCACGTCGTCTCGGGTGAGGATTTCGCGGCCGTAGCTCATTAAATCCGCCACGCTGCGGCCATCTCGCGCGCCTTCCATAATCTCAAAGCTGATCAGCGCTACCGCTTCGGGGTAGTTCAGTTTTAAACCACGCGCTTTGCGGCGCTCGGCAAGCTGGGCGGCGGTAAACAGCATCAGCTTGTCTTTGTCTCGTGGGGTCAGTTCCATGGAGTGTCTCCAGCGTTATCAGCGTGTTGCCAATTAAGTTAGCCAAATGCGCGGCGTATGCGCTTCGCGCTCGATCCAGCGCGGCCGAAGCAGGTGCCAGGCCTGTTCACACAGCGCCCAGGCTTCGTTACGGGATATGCCTAGATAGCGCATCAGCAGTACGCCGTGGCGCACGGTTACCGCCCAGCGGGGGTTATCCGGCAGCGCTTCGCGCAGTGCTTCAATAGCCGCAGCGGCATCGTCAATACCCACCGCCCAGAGCGTGGCTTGCACCGTGGCGCCGCCCTGCCCCCAGCGGCCCGCAAAGCGTGGGTGCGCGGGGTCCAGCGGCTGGCGTTCAAGCCATAGCGGCTTGCCATCCAGGGTTAAGCGAAAGTGCTGTTCGATGCGCCCCGTGACATAGGGCAGATCACTGGCCGGGCGGCCGAGTGCCATCACTTCCCAGCCTAGGCAGCGGGCATTGCCCTGCAGCGCAATATGGGTGCGTTGAGTGCCCTTTGAACCATTAAACGCGATGGTTTCCTGGGGCAGCCACTCTAAGGTGCCGCCCTCTTCTACCGTCAGTTCGGTGTGCTGTATCCAGGCCACGCCTTGGCTGTCGGCTTTGTAGAGCTTATTGGCAGCGGGGGTGGTGAGCAGCGCATGGGCATCGCGCTCGATATGAGCGCGAATGGTCAGCGCATCACCGCTCACCAGCCCGCCGGGCGGGTGCAATACGTAAACGTGGCACGCTTCCTGGCTGCCTTCTGGGTAGAAGGGGCGCTGTACCCGTAACGGACCTTGGTGGCGCGCTTGCACTAACCGGGTCACTCCATCGCGGTTGGCAAAACGCAGGGCCAGCGAGGCGGCCCAGCGGCGCTCAGCGTCAAAGCGGTGGCCGGAACCAGCAGCGGGTGGGGCAAGTTCGCTCAACATCATGGGGCGCTGTCGCTTTCTGGTGGATTCATCATTGCCTTATAAATGCAAAGAATGCGCCAAAATGGTGAAAGGCGCTTTTTTACCGTCATAAAGACCTTTTTTTGAGCCTCAACCCTCTTGCCCAGCCCTCCAATGCACCAAATATGTGCATATAGCCATCACATTGCACCTAACCGGCGAACGGCTGGCGGTGTACGTCAATCCCTATACGGCTGAGGTGCTTGGTTCGCTGGATGACCGGGGAACGGTGATGAGGACCGCTCGCTACCTGCATAGCTTCAAGTTTTTCGGGCAAACCCCGCGCAAGCTGATTGAGATTGCCGCGGGCTGGTCGATTTTGTTAGTCGCCACCGGCATTTATCTCTGGTGGCCGCGCAACGGCAGGGGCGGCGTGGTGGGCCGCTGCTCGATATGAGCTACGCCGACTATGGCCCGCTAGGCCGCTGGCTGGAGTTTGGGATTAACGTTCACTTGGGGCAGGAGTTTGGGCTTACCAATCAGCTCTTCCTGCTGGCGGTATGCATCGCCATCATCGTGATGTGCGTGGCCGCAGGCGTGATGTGGTGGAAGCGTCGCCCCGCTCGCCAAGGCTAACAGGGCGGTGGGCCGACTTAGTGCGCCGCGTGCCCATGATCATGGGCACCTTCATGGTGGCTCCCTTCCGGAGAAGCACCTACTGGCAGCACCTGAAGCTCGATCTCCATCGGCTCGGCGTGCTGGAATTCAAGCGTCACAGGGACAGGTTCACCCTCAACGATGGGAGAACCCAGTTCCATCAACATTAAGTGTAAACCGCCCGGCGCTAGCGTCACGCTCTCGCCCGCCGGTAGCTCAATGCCACCGGGCAGGGGTGCCATGCGCATCACATCGCCGTCCATCTCCATAATATGAATCTCGACACGCTCGGTGATCGGGCTGGTCGCCCCCAGCAGCATGTCATCGCCAGCGCCGTGATTGGTGAGAGTGACAAAGCCACCGCCCGCCCCGGCCCCCGGCGGCGTTGTACGGGTCCAGGGTTGCGCCACTTCAATAGAGGAGTGGCCCTCCATGGCATTAGAGTGGTCGCTGCCATGATGAGCCGCCATCAGCGGCGTGCTCATGAACAGCAGTGCGGTTAACAGCATAAAACGGCGCATTAACATAGTGTTCTCCGTGGGTCACATCGCCAAAACCTAGCGCTTACCGCGATATTACTCAGTGGCAGCGGCAACCACCACCCGGTCACGCCCGCTGCGCTTCGCTTGGTACAGCGCTTGGTCGGCGCGCTGCATCGAGCGTTGGTAGTCTGGGTGGCCATCATGAAGCGTAACCCCGACGCTCACCGTGACGTTCAGTAGCGTATCGGCAGCGGCTAACATCGGCTCTTTGGCCACCGCGTGGCGCAGCCGTTCGGCAAACAGGCGGCTACCGTCTTGATCCGTATCCACTAGCACGATCAAAAACTCTTCACCGCCCATGCGAAACACGTAGTCGCCGCCTCGGGTCGAGCGGTCAAGGATACTGGCTACCTGCTGCAGTACGTTATCGCCAGCGTCATGGCCGTGGGTATCGTTGATCGCCTTGAAGTGATCGATATCCACCATGAGCAGCGCAAAACACTTTTCCGAATGCCGGGCGATCTCTATTTCACGGCTCAGCACCACCGAGAGGAACTTGCGATTGAGCAGACGCGTCAGGCTATCGCGGCCTACTTCGAGCCCCGAGGCGCGATCCAGAACGTCATCCAACAGCATCAAGATCGTGCGAGCCGCATCGCGAATGCTGCTCAACGCAGTCAGGCGACGCTGGCTGTCTGAGTCGCCTAGCTGGGCGAGCCACTCCTCGTCCACGCGACGAACATGCTGTGAAATGGTGGTAATTTCCGGCGCGCCCTCAAAGGCGTGACACGCCTTGTGGTGATACCAAAGCCCAAACTCGGAGCTGGCTAATCGGGGTAAAGCCGTCGTTGCCTGCTGCGCAGCCACGGCAAACATCAGTGCGTTCTCCCAATTAAGCAGCGCGGAGCGCTGGCGCTCGCGCTCATCACCAATACTCTGGGTCAAAGAGAACAGCTTATAGGCTTCTTCCATACGGGTATTACGATTATTCGCCACTGAATAGGCATGGCTCATTATTTCCATGGCCATATCAATATGATCAGACACGTAAACCGCTGCATCACCGGAAGAGAGTTCAGCGCTAAAGGTGCTGTTAATGTGCTCATAAAGCGCCTGCTTTAACTGCCGTGCACCATTAAGTACCAAGTTCACCGGGATATCGATACGCGCATGCACCTGGCCGACCTTTTCCTGCTGCTCGACCAGCGATTCGAAATCCGCATGCTCGACGGCAAACATAGCGCTGAGCCAGCGCTGCATGGAGGGGTGAAGCCGGTTTTTCACCTGCTCATTGGAGAGAAACAGCGACGCGTGGGGGTCTTCCAGCATCACTTGATAGAAATGATCGGCAAAGATATCGCGGCGGGATTCCACCAGTGTCTCCACCGCCTGGCGTAGCGCCAAAGGCGTGCGCTCCAGGAGTGACTGCCACTCGGCAGCGAGCTGATGTTTGTCTTTATAGCGCATACCCCACCCGATGGTTATTTTGAAACCCGCCATGTTACACATAAAACGCAGCGCCAAAACCTACTCAGCGCAGGGTTTTAAGCAAAAAACCCCCTCTTTTCTACATGAAACGAGAGGGCTATTAGAGTGTGCTCTGTCAACAGGAAAGAAAGGTTAAAAGGGTTGTGGATAACTCAAACCGTCAAATGCTGCTTAATCAGCTCGTTAGAGAGTTCGCTGATCTCGCCTTTAGCCACCGGGCGGCCGCGATCCATAATCACGAAGCGGTCGGCGTATTTGCGGGCGAAGGGTAGCTTCTGCTCGACCAGCAGCACCGTTAAACCATCCTCTTTGATCAGTTGGCGAATCACCTGGCCGATTTGGGCGACGATATTGGGCTGAATGCCCTCCCCTGGCTCATCGAGAATCAGCAGCTTCGGTTCGATTACCAGCGCGCGGCCAATGGCGAGCTGCTGCTGTTGCCCGCCGGATAGGTCACCGCCTCGGCGGTGCTTCATCTCTTTGAGCACCGGAAACAGCTCGTAGATGCGCTCGGGGATTTTTTTCAGCCCGTCGCCCCGGGCGGCAAGCCCAGTGCGCAGGTTCTCCTCCACCGTGAGCAGCGGGAAGATCTGCCGCCCCTGGGGCACAAAACCGATGCCCAGTCGCGAGCGCGCTTCCACGGCTTTTTTGGTGAGTTCGATCTCGCCATCATTGCCCTGGTAGCGCAGTTGGCCGCTCTTCACCGCGACTTCGCCCATGATGGCTTTCATCAGGGTGGTTTTACCCACCCCGTTGCGACCCATCACACAGGTGCACTGCCCGGCGGGCACGTCTAGGTCTAAGTCCCACAGCGTATGGCTCTCGCCGTAGAACTGGTTGAGCTTTTCAATCGCCAGCATCAGGCGCTCTCCTCTTCATCCGACCCTAGATACACCTCGACCACTTTGGGGTCGTTGGAGACCTGATCCATGCTGCCTTCGGCCAGCACGCTGCCCTGGTGCAGCACGGTTACTTTGCGCGCAATCGAGCGCACAAAGCCCATGTCGTGCTCCACCACCACCACCGACTGCTTGCCCGCCAAACCGGTGAGCAGCTCGGCGGTGCGCTCCATCTCCTGCTCGGTCATCCCGGCCACCGGCTCATCCACCAGCAGCAGGCGCGGGCGCTGCATCAGCAGCATGCCGATCTCCAGCCACTGCTTCTGGCCGTGGGAGAGAATCCCGGCGGGCTGGAAGCGCAGCGCGGTCAGGCCGATGGTATCCAGCACGTCGTCGATGCGGTCGCTGATCTCGCTGGTCATGCGGGCGGTCAGCGTGGGAAAGATGCGCTTGTCGGCGGCCATGGCCAGCTCCAGGTTGTCGAACACGCTGAGCGCTTCGAACACCGTGGGCTTCTGGAACTTGCGGCCAATGCCGAGGCTAGCGATTTCCGGCTCGTTCATCTGCAGCAGGTTATGGCGGCTGCCGAACCACACGCTGCCTTCGGTGGGGCGGGTTTTGCCGGTGATGATATCCATCATGGTGGTTTTACCGGCCCCGTTGGGGCCGATAATGCAGCGCAGCTCGCCGTCGTCGATGGTCAGGTTCAGGTTATTGATGGCTTTAAAACCGTCGAAGCTGACGGTGACATCTTCCATATACAGAATCGGGCCGTGGCGAACATCGACCGGCGAGGCCTCTGGCGCCATAAAATCAAACACCCGATCCCGCGCTTTTAGCGATTGTAATAGGCTCATGCAGCGGCCTCCTTGGATGGGTGGCTATCCTCTTTACGGCGCTTTAGGTGGCCTAACAGCCCCGCTACGCCTTTAGGCAGTAGCACCGTGACCAGTACGAACAGCGCACCCAGAGCGAACAACCAAGCATCGGGCATAATGCCGGTGAAGATGGTTTTGGCGTAGTTGACCAAAATCGCGCCAATTACCGCACCGTACAGCGTGGCCCGGCCACCCAGCGCCACCCAAAGCACGATTTCAATCGAGAGCAGCGGAGAGAATTCGCTGGGGTTGATAATACCCACTTGCGGCACATAAAGCGCCCCCGCCAGGCCCGCCAGCATGGCCGAGACCACAAACACAAACAGCTGGAAGCGCTCGACGCGGTAGCCAATAAAGCGCGTGCGCGCCTCGGCGTCCCGCGTGGCCACACATACCCGGCCCAGTTTGCTGGTCACGATTGCCCGGCAGAGGATATAGCCCAGCGCCAGCGCCACGCCGGTGGCGATAAACAGCCCCAAGCGCGTGGCATCGCTACGCAGGTTAAAGCCCAGCAGCTCGCGGAAGTCGGTCAGGCCGTTATTGCCACCAAAACCCATCTCGTTACGGAAGAAGGCCAGCATCAGGGCAAACGTGAGCGCCTGGGTAATGATCGAGAGATACACCCCCGTTACCCGTGAGCGGAAGGCCAAAAAGCCGAACACCAGCGCTAGCATCCCCGGTGCCAGTAGCACCATGGCAAAGGCGAACCAGGCCATATCGAAACCGTGCCAGTACCAGGGCAGGCTGTCCCAGTTCAGGAACACCATAAAGTCCGGCAGTATCGGGTGGCCGTAGGTGCCACGGTCACCGATTTGGCGCATCAGGTACATGCCCATGGCGTAGCCGCCAATGGCGAAAAACGCTCCGTGCCCCAGGCTCAAGATGCCCAGGTAACCCCATACTAAATCGACCGCAACGGCGAGCAGCGCGTAGCTTAGGTACTTGCCGAACAGGTTAACGGTGTAAGCGTTCACATGCAGCGGATGCCCCTGGGGCACCGCCAAATGCAGCACGGTGACCAGCAGCAGCGCGGCAAACAGCACGCCGAGGAAGGTCTGAGTGGCCCGCTCACCGAACGGGCGGGTGAGCCAAAACTGGCTGGATGTTGCTTGCGTCATCATGGGTTAGCCCTCCGCAGCCCGGCCCTTCTGCGGGAAGAGTCCACGCGGGCGTTTTTGAATAAACAGAATAATGAAGACCAGCACGATAATCTTGGCCAGCACCGCGCCCGCCCAGGGCTCCAGTACCTGGTTGATCACCCCCAGCGAGAGCCCCGCCACTAGCGTGCCCCACAGGTTACCCACGCCGCCGAACACCACCACCATGAACGAGTCGATGATGTAGTTCTGGCCCAGGTTGGGGCCGACGTTGGTGAGCTGGGAGAGCGCCACGCCCGCCAAGCCCGCCACGCCGGAGCCCAGCGCAAACGTCATGATATCCACGCGGGTGGCGCGGATGCCCATGGAGCGCGCCATGGCGCGGTTTTGGGTCACGGCACGCACTTCTAGCCCTAAGCGGGTGCGGCGCATAATCAGCATCAGCGCGGCAAACACCACCAGCGCAAAGCCAAGCACGTACATACGGTTGAGGGTCAGCGAGAGCGCGTCGTTGATCACCAGCGAGCCGCTCATCCACTCTGGCGTCACCACGGTGCGGTTGAGCGGTGAAATCACCGTGCGCACCAGCTGCTGCAGAATCAGGCTGATACCGAAGGTTGCCAGCAGGGTTTCCAGCGGGCGGCCTTTGAGGAACTGGATCACACCCCGCTCAATGGCAATGCCCACCAGGGCGGCCACCATAAAGCCTGCGGGGATAGACAGAATCAGCGCCAGCCCGGGCTGGCCCGGCAGCAGCTGCTGCATCATCCAGGTGGTGTAGGCGCCCAGCATCATCAGCTCGCCATGGGCCATGTTGATCACGCCCATCACGCCAAAGGTAATCGCCAGGCCAATCGCTGCCAGCACCAGCACCGAGCCCAAGCTCAAGCCGAAGTAGAGCGTTTCCAGGCCCCGGTTAATCTTGAGCTGCTGTTCAATACCGGCCAGCGCCGTGGCTGCTGCCTCGGCAACAACAGGGTCGTCGCTATTAGCCGCACGGCCTAACGCCACGCGAGCACGCGGGTGAAGGCTGCCGGTGAGCGCCTCGACACCCGCCATCTCGCCCTGCTCGGCGCGATAAATCGCCACCGCTTGGGCCAAGCGCGTGCGAACGTACTCATCTTCCGCGTCAGCAATCACCGGTTCCAGCGTTTCGGCCAGCTCGCCGTCCACTTCGCCCAGCAAACGGTCGGCGGAGGTACGGCGGCGCTCTACGTTAGGCGAGTAGAGGTCCACCACGGCAATGGCGCTGCGTAGCTGGTTACGCAGCGCGTTGTTGATGCCGATACGGTCCAGGTCGCGGCGGGACATCTCGCCCAGCGGCTCGTTGGTCAGCGCATCCGCCACTGGCCAGTCACGGCCACGGTTCTCAAGCACCAGCACGAAGCGGCCATCGTCAGTGCGCTGCAGGCGGCCATCGAGCAGTGCCTGCAGCCAGTCGCGGGCGCGCTCATCGTCGCTTTGTAGAATAGCGGTAATGGCTTCGCCTTTATCGCGGTAGGAGTCCACATCCAGCGCGGTCAACAGCGCGAGTGCGGCTTGGTCATCGGGAGTCGAGGAGCTGCTTTGTGCCTGCGCCGACACGGCGGTGCCGAGTAGCATCAGGCACAGTAGCCCCAAGGAAAGGAAACGCCTCATGGGGTTCTTCCTTTGGTGATCAAACGGGAGAGGTAGCGTGCTCCCCTACTGCGCCATTGCGCTGGCACAGTAGGGGACGAAAGTTACTCGGCGAGCGCTGCTTCGGCTTCTTCTGCTGCGGTGCTGCCCCCACAGGAACCGTTCACAACGTTAAAGTTGCCGCACTCCATGGGCTTGCGCCAATCAGAGATCAGGTCACGGGAGCCCGGCAGGTAATCCGACCACGCATCACCGGCCACGGTAGAGGGCGTTTGCCAGACGATATCGAACTGACCGTTATCCTGAACTTCACCGATCAACACCGGCTTGGTGATGTGGTGGTTGGGCATCATGGCGGCATAGCCACCGGAAAGGTTAGGCACGGTCACGCCGATAATCGCGTCTTTCACCGTATCCACGTCGGTGGTACCCGCTTTACGCACCGCTTCGGCCCACATGTTGAAGCCGATGTAGTGCGCTTCCATGGGGTCGTTGGTCACCGCCATCTCGTCACCGGTGTGCTCGATCCAGGCGTCGATAAAGTCGTAGTTGGCGTCGGTGTCCACGCTCATGAAGTAGTTCCAGGCGGCCAGGTGGCCCACCAGCGGCCCGGTATCGATACCGGACAGCTCCTGCTCACCCACCGAGAAGGCAATGACGGGAATATCCGCGGCATCGATCCCCTGGTTGGCCAGCTCACGATAGAACGGCACGTTGGCATCGCCGTTGATGGTGGACACCACCGCCGTGGGTTTGCCCTCTTCACCAAAACGACGGATTTCAGAGACGATGTTCTGCCAATCCGAATGGCCGAACGGCGTGTAGTTGACCATGATGTCTTCTTCGGCCACCCCGTGCTCATCTTTCAGGAACGCTTCCAAGATGCGGTTGGTGGTGCGCGGGTAGACGTAGTCGGTGCCGATCAGCGCGAAGCGTTCGATACCGACTTCGTTGATCAAATACTCAACGGCAGGAATGGCCTGCTGGTTGGGGGCGGCACCGGTGTAGAAGACGTTTTCAGACGACTCTTCGCCTTCGTACTGCACCGGGTAGAAAAGCAGGCCATTCAGCTCTTCCACCACCGGCAGCACCGCTTTACGGGAGACGGAGGTCCAGTTACCGAAGATCACATCCACTTCTTCCTGGGCCAGCAGCTCGCGGGCGCGCTCGGCAAACAGCGGCCAGTTAGACGCGGGGTCAACCACCACGGCTTCTAGCTGACGGCCAAGCAGGCCACCGGCTTCGTTCTGCTGCTCGATGAGCATTTCCACGGTGTCTTTCAGGGTCGATTCACTGATGGCCATAGTGCCGGAGAGCGAGTGCAGAATACCGACTTTGATGGGGTCGTCGTCTTGGGCAACCGCTTGCGCGCTGGCGCCCATCACAGCGGCGGTGACCAGGGCAGTGGCGAAACGGCTAAGGGTACGTGGGTGTGTCTTGCGCTGCAGTGTGGTCACTTGAACCTCCTTGCGCCCCTTATGGTTAGGGCTCGTGTTTGGGGTATCGCGACCAAGCGTTGTCGTTATTAATGCGACGGGGGCACTTGGTGCGTCCACTCGTGGGTAGCGAGCCATGGCTCGTTATCCACACGTCGCTATTCATTATGCAAGGGGTGCGCCAGATTAAAGCAAAGACTATTAATAAAAATAGAATCAAATACTTAGCAGTTTTCAAAAAACACTGTTTTATGCCGCATGCACAAATATGACGCAATTAGTAAGCCGTCATGCACGCTTGTTATGCACCAATAGGATGCCTTGCACCACAAGAGGGTATTATCACCGCCAATAAAAAAGCGCCCTAGGAGACCTAGAGCGCCAAGGAGTAAAGCGTTGGCGTTTAGTTAGCTGCCGCAGCCGCCTTGCTACGCCGCTTTTTCAGCAGCGGCAGGCCCAGGGAGAGCACCGCGATGACTAGTAGCGCCAGCGAGATCGGCTTATCGATAAAGGTGGTCCAGTCGCCACCAGAGATCTGCAGCGCCCGGCGCATGGACTCTTCCATGATGTTGCCGAGAATCAGCGCAAGGATCAGCGGCGCAGTGGGGAAGCCAAACAGGCGCATGCCCAAGCCCAGCAGGCCAAAGCCCAGTAGCAGCAGCAGGTCGAAGACGCTAAAGCTCATGCCGTAAACGCCGATCATGCAGAAGATCAGAATCATCGACAGCAGCAGCGGGCGCGGCAGGTCGAGGATTTTAGCGATCAGCGGGATCAGCGGCAGGTTGAGTACCAGCAGGAAGATGTTGCCGATATACATACTGGCAATCACGCCCCAGAACACGTCCGGGCGCTGCTCCAGCATCATCGGGCCAGGGGTGACGCCCATTACCAGCAGCGCGCCCAGCAGTACCGCCGTGGTGCCGGAACCCGGTACACCTAGGGTTAAAAGCGGCACGAAAGAGCCGGTACACGCAGCATTGTTGGCCGCTTCCGGCGCGGCCACGCCTTTGATGTTGCCTTGGCCAAAGGTGTCGCCATCTTTCGCTAGGCGCTTCTCCATGCTATAGCCCAGGAAAGAGCCAATGGTGGCGCCCGCCCCTGGCAATACGCCGGTAAAGAAGCCCAGTACGGAGCTGCGGCCAATCGGGCCAGCAATTTTCTTCACTTCGCCACGGCTCAGCTTCAGCGAGCCGATGGTATTGCGCGGAGCTTCCTTGCCACCGCCCCCACGCAGCAGCATGTAGAACACTTCCGCCAGGGCGAAGATGCCCAGCGCCACTACCAGAAAGTCGATACCGTCGAGCAGTTGAATCGAGTTGAAGGTAAAGCGTTCAGTACCGGTTTGCGTGTCGATCCCCACAATCGAGATCATCACACCCACTACCGCCGCAATCAGGCCTTTTACCAAGGATTTATCCGACAGTGACACCACCGCCGTTAAGCCCAGCACCATCAGTGCAAAGTACTCAGCAGGGCCAAAGCTTACCGCCACTTTGGAGAGCAGCGGTGCCACCAGCATCAAAAAGATCACCGATACCGTACCGCCGATAAACGAGGCATACGCCGCAATGGCCAGTGCCTTACCCGCCATGCCCTGCTTGGCCATCGGGTAGCCGTCAAAGGAGGTTGCCACCGTGCCCGCCACGCCGGGGGCGTTGAGCAGAATGGATGAGGTCGAGCCGCCGAAAATAGCGCCGTAATAGACCCCTGCCATCAGAATCAAACCGGAGGAGGGCTCCATGGCAAAGGTAATCGGAATCATCAGCGCCAGCGCGCTGATCGGCCCTAGGCCTGGCAGCATACCGATAATGGTACCGGCAAACACACCGGCGAAAACGTAAGCGATATTGATTGGCTCAAGCGCGATGCCAAAGCCATACATCAGATTGTTTAAGGCATCCATGGGAGTGTCTCGCGTTAAAACCCGCTAAGCGTGCGTCAGCACGCCCTGCTTAGAACGGCAGTACGCCGGTGGGTAGGTAAACATCCATTACCCGTGTCATGGTCAGGTAAAGGGCCAGCACCACACCCAGCGATGCCGCCAGGTTGACGCCGTGGCGGCGATAGCCGTAGTAGGCGGTTAAACCAACGCTTAAGAGCGTGGAAGCCAAGACAAAGCCCAGCGGCACCAGCAAAAACGCATAGGCGGCGATGGCTAACGAGGTCACAATGACACGCGCCCAGGGGGTGAACAGCAGCGGGCCGTTGGTAGCCTCATGGTCGATCTCGTCGGCCCCGGCAATAGCGCTCGGCTTTTCAAAAAACAGCAGCGCCGCCAGCAGCAGCAGAGACACGCCCAATACTTTGGGGAACAGGTCGGAATCCACCGGACGCGGTAAGGGGAACGTCGGGATTTGCCAAGCCATGGCTAAATAAGCAACCGCCACCAGCGCCAGTACAAGCGCTAGCCACTGGTTGGTATTCAATCGGGTCATTGGGATTTCTCCGAAGGAGCCAACGCGGATGCGCTGGCCCTCGCGGTAACAGACAGAAAATCCCAGCGGCGTAGCGCCACCGGGGAATCTCTAACGGGCGCTGGCGCTTACTGGCGCAGCAGGCCCAGATCGGTCAGCACGCTGCTGAACTGCTCTTGCTGATCGTCCAGGAAGGCACCAAACGTTTCGCTATCCTGGTAGGCATCGATCCAGCCCAGCTGGTCGCTGGCTTCGCGCCATGCGTCGGTTTCGAGCATTTCAGCGAATAGCGTTTCGTAGTACTCCACCGCTTCTTCCGGCATTTCCGGCGCGCCCATCACGCCACGCCAGATATCGAAGGTGTAGTCGTAGCCCTGCTCTTGGTAGGTGGGCACGTCGGCCAAACCGCCGCCCAGACGCTCTTCAGAAGAGACGCCCAGCGCGCGCAGCTGGCTGCCTTCGCCAAGCTGGCCCACGGCTTCACCGGCACCGCCGATCACCGCTTCGATGTGGCCGCCCATCAGGTTGGTCATGGCATCGCCACCGCCGGAGAACGGGATATAGTTCACTGCCGAGGGCTCCATTCCCGCCGCCGAGGCCAAGCCCGCCATTGAAATGTGGTCCATGGAGCCAGGCGCACTGCCACCGCCTACGCTCAGGCCGGGGTTGGCTTTGAGTGCTTCGAACAGGTCATCGAGGGTTTGGTACTCGGAGTCCGCCGCGACCAGGATGATGGAGTAGTCGGTGTTGATACGCGCAATCGGCGTAAAATCGGTGTGGTCGTAGCGGGAAGCGCCTGCCAGCGGCACCAGAATCATTGGCGGGCTGGTGGCAAACAGTTTGTGGGGGTTGCCGCTATCGCGGGCGACCTGGGCCCACGCCACGGCACCGCCGCCGCCAGGTACGTTGATGGCCGCGAAGCTTTCGTCTGCCAGAGACTCCTGCTGAATCACGCGGGACATGGTGCGTACCAGCGTATCCCAACCGCCGCCGGGGTTGGCGGGGGCGATGAATTCGATGGACTTGCTCGGCGTCCACTCCTGCGCTTGGGCAGCGGTCGTCATGGCCAAGGCCGCCATCGGCAGGGCCAGCACGGCGATGCGCTTCAAGGAAAGCGTAGTCATTGGCGTTCTCCACGTTTTTGTTCAGGCGTTATTGTTCAAACGGTGTTTTGGTGGGCGCGGTTTGTTGTGTGCGCCGAACGAACCAAAAGCACGGCTAACCAGCAGCGCTTGGCACTCGATGATTAGCTTTGTGTGGTTACGATCTGAACGTTAGAAGAGTGCCACCCTCCTCGACAAGCTTATGGCCATTAACGACATACTGTTCTTTTTGTGCGTTTTGTTCATTTTGTTCACGCAGACATGCTCATAGCGTTTCCAGCCAACCTTTGGCGGCGCTCAATAGCCGATAGCGCCGCTCGGGACGGCCTACATCGCCATAACCCAGCTCGGCACTGACGGCCTGCTCGGCGACCAAAAACTCCAAATAGCGACGCGCCGTCGAGCGGCTCGCCCCCATGATGCGCGCCACCTGCATGGCCGTGAGCGAATCGGACTCGCAGGCCAGCGCGTCTACGACCCGACGCAGCGTCAAGCGGTCGATACCTTTGGGCAGCGTTCGGCTTGCCGTGCGCGTGGGCTCGCTGGGCGTCATCCGGGACAGCACGTGATCCAGTTCGTCCTGGCTCATTTCCGCGCGATTGGCCAGCGCCTCACGCTCACGGCGAAAGCGGGCCAGCATCTGGTTCATGCGGGTCGCTTCGATGGGTTTGATCAGGTAGTCGAACACGCCGCCACGCAGCGCTTCGCTGATGGTTTCCACCTCTTTGGCGGCGGTGACCATGACGATGTCCACATGAACATGATCCCGTCGGATGGCCCAGAGTAGTTCGAGCCCCTCCACGTCGGGCAAGTAGGCATCGAGCAAAATGAGCTGAATATCGGCGGCGTGCTGTGCCATTAGCGCCTTGGCTTCGCTGCCGTTGCGCGCCATGCCGACCACGTAAAACCCTTCGCTCTGCTCGATGAAGGCGCGATGGATATCGGCAATGCGAAAATCGTCTTCGACGACCAAAATGCCGTATTGCGTCGCAGACATGGCGTTTCCTCTTATTCATTAGCGTCGTCATTATTCGTGTCGTTATCAGGGCGCAGGCTCGGTGGCGGCCTCGGCGCATAGCGAGCGGTCCAGCACGGCAATAAAGCATGCGCCGCCCAGTTCGCTCTCTTCCAGCGTCACTGCGCCCCCGTGCTGGCGGCACAGCCGCGCCACCAGGGCCAGCCCTATGCCCCGATGCTTGCCGGTTTTGGTGGAAAATCCTTCGGCAAAAATCGACTCCGCATGCTCGGCGAGCACCCCGGCACCGTTATCTTCCACTTCAATAAGTAGCTGCTCGCCCAGGTCGGTGAAAAACAGCCGCACAGTGGGCTGGTCGCCGTGAGGGCCGTTGAGCGCAGCGTGGCAGGCGTTATCCAGTAAGTTACCCACCACGCTCATCATGACCTCTTGGCCGGTGGGCGTTAGCGGGCAGGAGAGCGAGCTCTGCTCGTCGATTTCTAACGTAACGCCCAGCTCGCGGGCGCGGGTGAGTTTGCCCAGCAGCGTGCCGCTCAATACCGCATCCGCCACGTGGCGCATTAAAAAGCTCATTTGCGCCTGGGCGCGCTCGGTTTCCTGATGAATCAGCGCCAGCGCTTCGTCGATGCGCTGAAGCTGCAGCAGTCCCGAAATGGTGTAGAGCTTGTTGGAGAACTCGTGGGCCTGGGCGCGCAGCATATCCACATCGCGACTGGCTTGGGTGAGTGCTTGGGAGAGGTCGATAATTTCTCGGCGGCTACGAAAAGTGGCCACAGCCCCTTCTATTTCCCCTTCATGCAGAATCGGCACGCGATTGACCACCACCGGGTGATCCCCCAGCCACATCTCCTGGTCAAACTCCTGCTCGCCATGCTTCAAGACTTCCAACAGCCGCGAATTGGGCACCACCTCACGGATCGGCTGACCCAGCAGCACATGCTCGTCGGGCAGCTCTAAAAAGCGCCGCGCCTGCTGGTTCACCAGGGTGATATGGCCATCCCGGTTCACCGCGAGAATGCCTTCGTGAATCGATTGCAGGATGGCCTCTTTCTCCATCGCCAAGCGGGCGATTTCGTAAGGCTCCAGCCCTAAAATGATCTTTTTCAAGTGCTGCGACAGCCAGTAAGCACCGGCGAACCCCAGCATAATCATCAGCGCCACCAGCGCCCAGCCGAGGCTGGTGTAGCGGGCCACGTCCATATCGACGCGATCGAGCATAAAGCCCACCGAGACCACCCCGATGATATTGCCCTCCTCATCCCACACCGGAGTTTTGCCGCGCATGGCCGTACCCAGCGTGCCGGTGGCTTCGGAAACATACGACTGGCCATAGATAAGCGCCTGGTCGTTATCGCCGCCCACCATGGGCTGGCCGATACGCTCGGGCACAGGGTGGGAGTAGCGGATCGATTGGGCATTACCCACCACCACGTAGCGCGCGCCAGTCTCCTGGCGGACTCGTTCGGCAAGGGGCTGAATAATGGCGGAGGGGTCAGGAGAGGAAAAAGCGTTTACAATCTGCGGCATCCCGGCCACGGTTTTGGCCACAGCCAGTGCCCGCTCGCCCATTTGGTGGGTGATGATCTCGGCTTTGCGGTGGTTCAAATAGGTGCCCTGGGCCAGCAACATACCCGCCAGCAGCAGCCCCACCAGCATCATGACTTGCAGGCGAAAACTGCGTTTGTACCAGCGGCGCTTGGCGCGGGTACGGCGCCAGCGCTGTAATTCGGCTAGTGTTCGGGGGCGAGGAGCAGTCATAACGGAACTCATGGTGCGCGACCGCGTCATTATGGCACGCAGCGCCAAGCGGCGTTAGTCGTTGCGCTTTCACCTCACTTTGCTTATATAGCAGCCACTTACTGAACCCAAGCTCAAGGAGGAGTGTTGTGCGACATTTGCTACGCTCACTGGTATTCACTAGCAGCGCACTTTGGGCGACCGGCGTTGCTGCCTCGCCGTTCTATGCGCCGCCGCCTCCGAAAGAGGACACCCCCGAATTTAGCGGCGATGCGGAGCTTGGTTTTACCCATCTTTCTGGCAACACCGATAGCCAAACACTGATCGGTAAATCGCGTCTGACCTGGCTGACCGGTCAGTTGACCCATTCGCTGCGAGGGGAGGTGCGTAACGTCAGCAAGGATGGCGAAACCAGCGCGGAGCAATATCTGCTCGCAGGGCGTGAACGCTACGACTTTAGCGGGCCGCACTACCTGTTTGGCTTTGCCCGCTGGGAGAAGGACCGTTTTGCCGGTTACGACCAGCAGCTCTCGGTGATTGGCGGCTATGGGCGACAGCTATTGGAGAGTAAGCGCCATACGCTATCGCTAGAAGCAGGGCCCGGTTATCGCAACGACCGCCTGCGAGATACGGATAACGAGCAGCTCGCCGTCGCCTATACCGCGCTGGATTACCGCTACCGATTCTCTGAATTCGCCGATCTCGCCCAGGAGATGTCGGTGGAGTACACCGAAGCCAACACCACCGCTCGCTCGCTGACCTCTCTCACTGCCAGGCTGAATGCCAAGCTGTCGCTGCGCCTCTCTTACGAAGTGAAGCACAACTCTCAACCACCCGAAGACGCCAGCGAGCGCACCGATACCACGACCAGCGCCTCGCTGCTGTATAGCTGGTAGCACCATCATGGTGCTACCCACGCCGATTAGAAGTGAAATTTAACCAGTGCACTCACCGCGCTTTCCGTATCCATAACGCTGTCGGAAAGGCCATATTTATTGTGCCAGTAGGAGTACTCAATCCCTGCGTAGAGCACTCCTGGACGGCCACGGTAGTGCCCTAAGTCTAATTTTAGCTGTGGGTTGAAATGAAACTCTGCGTCATGGTCCGATGCCGACGTTGAGTAGTCGATATAGCCATCAAACAGAAAACGCGATGCTCCCACCTCAAACGGCGCACCCCAGGTGAGCGTCATTTGCAGATCATCGGCGATTTCACTGTTATTGACGTAGTAGAACGTGCTGTTGAAGTACGTTGTGCCTGGCACGTCCCAGGCGAAGCTCACGCCTGTCAGAATGTTGGTAGCATTGGTGCCGCCGCCAAATTCATAGGTTCCTGCTAGCGACACATCTTTCAGCGCGCCCCGCTGCAAATCGACGCCACTTAGCCAGCCAAGGCTGAGCGTTGGGGAGAATTCGCCATACAGATCGTCGTCACCATCGGCTTTACCTCGCCCTTGGTTACGATCCACAAACAAAAAAGTGCCGCCCCAGTCGTGTGCCGTCACGTTTTCAAAGGTGACATAGGTATCGGTGCGCTCATTACGCCCAAACGCTTGGTACTGATCGCTATATAGCAGCGAGATACTTGAGTCTGAAAATAGTTTTTCAGCCGAGGCAAGCGGTGATATCAACATGGCAGCGGCTAAACTAGCGATGGGTAAATATTTCATTGGGTCCCCTTATTGTTCAACACTGGCTATGCCAGCAAATTCAGTTAAACCGCAGCGGCACTTCGCCGCTACGGCGTTTCTTTTCTCAACTACGGTGTGCCCAGGCAGTCATACGCTTTTCCAACAGCGCGAACAGCTCGTACATCACCATCGCCATGGCGCTGATCACCAGCAATCCGGCGAATACCAAGCCCATGCGCATCTGTGAGCCAGCGCTCATCATCAGGTAGCCGATGCCCTGGTTAGAGGCGACGGTTTCCGATACGACGGTGCCCACAAACGCTAGGGTGATGGCGATTTTCAACGAGGCAAAAAAGTACGGCAGCGAACGCGGCAGCCCTACTTTCAAAAGCACATCCATGCGCCGCGCACCCAGTACTCGCAGCACGTCTTCCATTTCTGGCTCCAGGGTTGCCAGCCCTGTGGCCACATTCACGACAATGGGAAAAAAGCAGATTAAAAAGGCAGTGAGAATCGCAGGTACCGAACCGATACCAAACCAGACCACCAGAATTGGCACAAAGGCCACTTTAGGAATGGCATTAAACCCCACCAGCAGCGGGTAGCAGGCGTTATACAAAAAGCGCGACGAGCCGATGATAAAGCCCAGCACTAACCCGACCGCCACTCCCAACCCAAAGCCGATCAGCGTGGTCCAGAAGGTTTGCCAAGAGTGCTGACCAATGGGGCCTGCATAGGTAATCAACGCCTGCGCGGTTTCCAAGGCGCTGGGGAAGATAAAGCTCGGTACGTTAAATAGCCGCACTGTGACTTCCCAGATCATCACCAGCACCACCACCGCGATCCAGGGCGCCAGACGTTCAATCAGTTTGCTATTTACGGTCATAAAAAAATGCCTTAATGGTGCCGACGCAGAGAGTCATCGATCAGGTGCTACGCACTTCGCCAATCTGGGCGCGTAGTTCCTGCACCAGATCAATGAAGGGTTTTTCGTAGGTGGTCTCCAACGCTCGGGGGCGAGGCAGCTCAATGGAGCGACGCTCAATCACGCGTCCTGGGCGGCGGCTCATCACATACACCGTATCGGCTAAGAAGGCCGCTTCACGAAGGTCATGGGTCACCAGCACAACGGTAAATCGCTGGGCTTCCCATAAATCCCGCAGTACGCACCACAGCTCTTCGCGTGTAAACGCATCCAGCGCGCCAAACGGTTCATCCAACATCAGTAGACGCGGCTGGTGGATCAGCGCCCGGCAAATGGATGCCCGCTGCTGCATACCGCCGGAGAGCTGCCAAGGGTATTTATTCTCATGCTCGGCGAGCCCGACGGTTTTCAGCAGTGAGCGCGCCCAGCCCACAAACTCCTCGCGGCGCTTACGAAACTGCCGACGGTAGGGCTCAACAATTTCCAGCGGCAGCAGCACGTTATCCAGCGTGGTACGCCAGGGCAGCAGGTTGGCATTCTGAAACGCCATACCGGAGATTTTCAGTGGTCCGGTGACCGGCGCGCCATCCACGCTGACACTCCCTTGGGTAGGTGCGTGCAGGCCTGTGCATAACTTCATAAAGGTGGATTTACCGCACCCGGATGGCCCCACGAAGGCGACAAACTCGCCCTCGCGGATGGAGAGATTAATATCCTCAATGGCGTTGCCTGTGCCGTCATAGGCCAGGCTTACATCATCAAAGCGGACAAACGCTGCCGACATTACTCAGCCTCCGGCAGCAGCATGCGCTCATCGACGGGCGGTAAGAAACGGGAGTCGAAGACTTGGCTGGGTGATGGCAGTGTGGGTAGGTCGTAGGCCTTAGCCACTAGCGCAACAGCATCCCGTAGGCGCTCATCGTCCACTCCCCCCACGCCATGCTCGCGGGCATCTGGGGTGTCTACCACGCTTTCCAGGGCCAGCTTCAGACGGCGGGTTTCCATTTCAACGTCAATCAAGCTATCGCGCTCGCGCACGTACTCAATCGCCGCTTCGGGATCATCCAGGGTGTCGCCCAGGGCGCGGTTAAACGCCCGCAAAAAGCCTTGCACAGCCTCAGGGTTCTCGTTGGCGAAGGACTCGCTAACAATGATGGCATTGCCGTAAAGCGGGACCCCATACTCGGGGAACGGCATGATGGTGAGCTCCTCTTCGCTCATTCCCCGCTCTTCCAGGTTCAGCAGGCTGGTGAAGTAGAAGCCGGTAATGGCATCTACATCACCTCGGGTAAGCAGTGTTTCGCGCAGCGTAGGGTCGACGTTTTGCCACTCCACCGCATCGGCCGCTAGATCATTGGCCGCTGCAAAAATACCCCAAGCGCGGTAGCCGGTATCAAAGGCCGGGGCAGCGATGGTTTTGCCTGCTAAGTCAGCGGGCGTCTCAATCCCGCTATCCTTACGAGCAAAAACGGCGGCAGGCGTACCATCGTATACAATATAGACGCCGCTAATACCGGGGCCATCGGGGTTCTCGGCTAGGAATTCCACTAGCGCATTAAGGTCACCAAAGCCCATCTCATAGGCACCCGAGGCCACTCGGTTAATCGCGCCTGCTGACCCGCTGCCGGAATCAATTTGTACATCAAGGCCTTCTTCAGCAAAGTAGCCGCGGGATTCAGCCAACAGAAAGGGGGCGGAAGGCCCTTCAAAGCGCCAATCTAACTGGAAGCGAATGGTTGTCTCTTCCGCCTGACCGACCCCAGGCAGCCATAAAAGAGCCGACGCCCCCAATAATGCAACGCGTTTTAATCCCGGAAAAACCGCTGTTGAAGCATTCATAGCAAGCACACCTTGTATACAAAATTGTGCTACGTACCAAGCATGAATGCTGCCAATCTTTTACAACTATAATTATCTCAATACGTTAATAAGCATTGATAGATAATACTTAGGAAGATATCGCCGTCTATCGCCTTATCTTCCCAAGCCAACATGCCTTATGAAGGTGCGTAGACATAACCATATGCACCAAATAGCAACTTTTTTAGACTTTCGTCTATACACCACGTATACTATGCGCAGTTTCCTGTCCTCGCGCCATTCATTGAATGGCGCTTTTTTTTGCTTTGAAAACCTGTGGCCAGCGGCGTTAAGTCGGCTCCCTCTTGGGTTTATTAAGCTAAAGGTTCTGCTCCCGCTCTTTCCTGCAACCTCCCATTCCAAATAGGTACTCTTCATGAACCAACCTGCCCAACGCGCCGAGGGGCCCTCGCGGTTTTCCCTCGGTGACCCTATTGTGCTGGTGCTTAGCATCGGCTTCATCGTGGCATTTCTGGCGCTTTCGTTTTACGACATTGACCTAGTCGCCAATTCCATCAGCGCAGGCTTTGCCTGGACCGCGCTGGTGCTGGGCAGCTATTTCCAGCTGCTGCTTCTGCTGACGTTTTTTATCGCCATTGGCGTGGCGTTAACGCCTGCGGCAAAAGCTAAGATCGGCAATCTCGATGCACCAGAAATGAGCACCTTTAAGTGGCTCTCCATCATTCTATGTACGCTGTTAGCCGGTGGTGGGGTGTTTTTTGCCGCGGGCGAGCCGGTGTACCACTTTGTGGTCACCCCACCCGCCTTTGATACCGAAGCAGGCACCGCTGAAGCGGTATCCGGCGCGCTGGCGCAGTCGTTTATGCACTGGGGCTTTATGGCCTGGGCGGTGCTGGGCTCGCTCACCGCCGTGGTGCTGGCCCATGCGCACTACGTGAAAGGCCAACCGCTGCAGCCGCGAACGCTGCTCTACCCTGTTTTGGGAGAGCGCTTGATGCGTGGCCCGCTGGGCGGCTTAGTGGATGCCTGCTGCGTGATTGCGCTGGTGGCGGGCACAGTCGGCCCCATCGGCTTTTTGGCCACTCAGGTAAGCTTTGGCCTGCATGAGCTGTTTGGCCTGCCGGAAGGCTACACCGGGCAGCTGATGATTCTGGCCGTACTGGGCACTGTTTATGTGCTCTCTTCGATGAGCGGGGTGCATAAAGGCATCCAACTGCTGAGCCGTTTCAACGTACTGCTGGCCTTAGCGATCGGTGCCGTGATTATCGTGTTCGGCCCCACGCTGTTTTTGGTGAACACCTACGTTTCCAGCATGGGCGCGTATGTCAGCGAGTTTTTCACCATGGCCACGATGACCGCTGAAACCGCCCCGGCGTGGTGGATGCAGTGGTGGACGGTGTTCTTCTTTGCTTGGTTTATCGGCTATGCACCGCTGATGGCGATTTTTGTGGCACGCATTTCACGGGGCCGCAGCATTCGCGAAATGATTCTGGCGGTTGCCGTACTCGCCCCGATTGCCACTACCGTATGGTTTACGCTACTGGGCGGCTCCGGCATTTACTATCAGTTGACCGGGGTAATTGACCTGACCGAAGCGCTCAATAACTTCCAGTTTGACGTGGCGACTCTCACGGTGGCTCAAGCGCTGCCCGGTGGCACCTGGATGGCACTGGCGATTCTGCTGCTGACCACGATTTTTGTGGCCACCACCGGCGACTCCATGAGCTACGCGATTGCCGTTGTCGGTGCGGGACACGATGCCCCCAGCCCCTGCATGCGCGCTTTCTGGGGCATTGCGATGGCCCTGATGGCGGCCGTGCTGCTGTATATGGGTGCAGGTCAAATTGGCGCGCTGCAGCAGTTTATCGTGATCACCGCGATCCCGGTGTCGCTGATTCTGCTGCCCTCGCTATGGAACGGCCCGCAAGCGGCTTACGCCATGGCGCGGGAACAGGGCATCATCGACTAACGGTGATCAGCTAGCTCTAACTACAGCCCTTCCAACAGCCGCAGAATCATCTGCGGCTGTTGGTTCACCCGGGTCAGCATCGCGATACCCACCTGCTGAAGCAGTTGGGCGCGAATAAGGTTGGAAATTTCTTGCGCGTAGTCGGCGTCTTGAATACGCGACTGTGCGGCGGAGGTGTTAATGATGTTGGTGTTGAGCCCGTCAATGACGCTCTCGAAGCGGTTCTGCACCGCGCCTAAATAGCTGCGCTGGCGGTCGACCTGCTTCATGGCTTCATCGACGATATCCATTGGTTTGGGCGTGGCCGAGCCATCATCTAATACGCTGAAGTTATCCAACCCCAGCGCCTGATGCCCCATCGCCGAAAAGCTCACGCCAATCACATCCCCAGCGTTGGCCCCTACCTGAATATTGAGCGTTTTATCGCGCTCGATCAGCTTAATGCCGTTAAAGTTGCTCTGCTTGGCGACGCGGTCAATCTCTTCCAGCCGTTGGTCGATCTCTAACTGAATAGACGCCCGATCTTCTGAGGAATTGGTGCCGTTGAGCGCCTGAACGCTGAGTTCGCGGATGCGCTGAAGGCTATCGTTGATCAGGTCCAACGAGCCTTCGGCGGTTTGCACCATAGAGATGCCGTCGTTGGTATTACGGATCGCTTGGTTCATACCGCGAATTTGTGCGCCCATGCGATTGGCAATCGCCTGGCCTGCCGGGTCATCCTTGGCGCTATTAATACGCAGCCCAGATGACAGACGCTCCATGGAGGTCTGCATCGCTTGCTGGCTACTGCGTAGATTATTCATCACCAGTAGCGACGTGATATTAGTCGCAAGGCTGATCACGGGCGTGACCTCGGAAGTGAACGCAAACAGTGCGGTGGTAGCGTGAATATCGGCCTATCTTTAGAAAACGTGAGCCCTGCCCCGTAAAACTTTCCCAGTCGCTACTATTTTTTTCAGTTCGGTTTTTTCAGTTCGGTCTCTTCAGTACGGCTAGCACTTCGTCCACTGGCCCCCGAACATAGTCATGATGAAAGTAGCCATCGTCGACCACTTCGCCATCCCAGACCACAATGTCTAAGTCCATGGTCCGGGGGCCAGATTTGATCGGCCCGCGAACACGGCCTAAGCGATGCTCAACCTCTTTTAGGTAGGCTTTAAAGTCGCCCAGCTCAAGCGTAGTGCGCACCACCAGGGCGGCATTTAAGAAGTCTGGCTGCTGCTGAAAGCCTACCGGGGCAGTGCGCACCGCTTCGGAGCGGGCCAGCAGTTCGCACTCACTGCTCAAAATCTCAAGGGCTTTGGCAAAGTGATACTCTGGCTCAATATTGGTTCCTAGCGAGATAACGCACTCGTGTTGAGCCGACACGGGCGAGGGAGTTGACGTTACGGGTGACGACCTTAATGACATAACTATATCCCAATATAAGAGGCTGGATGACTAACGGCTGGTGAGCCGATGACCTAGCCCACACCGTTTTAGCGTATAGGCATCAATCGGCGCTCCAACAGAGTAGACGGTTAACCATCCCGTTCAAGCTCTGTACAAGTTATTGACAAACGCTGCGCTCACGCAGAGAGTCTTTTTGATTACCATGACAACGTTAGTTAACAAACACTACCTGCTGCGAGGGATAAAGCAATGGAGACACCTGCTGCACTTGTAACTGGCGGCGCCACGCGCCTGGGCCGCTATTTTGCTGAAGCGCTAGCCGATAAGGGCTTTGATATCGCGCTACACGTGAATAGCTCCCGGGGGGAAGCAGAGGAAGTGGCAGACGTAATTCGCGGCAAGGGTCGTGAGTGCGAGATTCTGCCCTGCAACTTTTTAGAGGATTCGCTAGAAGGATTAATCACCCAAGCTAAAACGCGTTTTCCTGGGTTGAACGTGCTGCTCAATAGCGCCTCAGCTTATGAACCAGCGCCGATTGCCCGTACCGATATGGCCATGCTGGAGACCCAGTTTCGGGTCAATATGTTCACCCCGCTGCTACTCACACGCCACTTTGCCGAGGTGGTCGAACACGGCCAGGTCATCAATATCATCGACAACAAAGTGGCCTATCACCAATATCCGTATGCGGCGTACCTGCTCTCCAAGAAAAGCCTAGCTGAGATGACCCGTATGGCAGCGCTGGAGTTTGCTCCGCGCCTACGGATTAACGGTATCGCCCCTGGTGTCGTGCTGCCTGCCTCCCAACGTACCAGCGACTATATCCAATGGCGCATCGAAGGCATTCCGGTCAATCACCAAGGCAACCCAGCACACCTTGTACAAGCCTTGCACTATTTGCTGGATAATGCCTTTGTGGCCGGGCAAGTGCTATTTGTAGACGGCGGCGAATCGATCAACCTAGAGGGTCGCCACTCCGAAAACTACCCTGGCGAGCGGCGCGACTGACCCAACGCAATGAGGCCGCCCGAAGGCGGCCTCATTGGCTTACCTAAGCGTACGCTTAGGTTTCATCCACATCATCATGGTCCGGCTTATGGTGATCCGGTTCATGCTCAAGCGAGGCTTCGCTACGCTCTGCAAGCGGTGCCGTCTCGGTGCGCTTTCTTTCCGCTTTCGCATCCAGAATGCGCACGTTGGCGGGCGGAGTCTTGCCGCCTTTGGTTTCGCCAAAGTAGAGCGTGGTATGCGGGAACGGAATCTCGATACCCGCCGCATCAAAGCGCAGTTTCACTAGGCGGTTGTAGGCACGGCCTACAGCCCACTGATCGCCTGGCGTGGTCTTGATCACGACACGGATATTAACCGAGCTGTCGGCCAGCGCGGTGACACCCGCCACGGTCATATCTGCCAATAGTTTATGACCATGCTCTTCGCTGGCTTTAAGATCTTCGAAGGCCAGCTGTAGCTGCTCGATCGCCTCGTCGATACTTTCGTTGTAACCAATACCGTACTCGCCCACATGGTTGCCGTACTCACGCATGTAGTTGGAGACGGTATCCACACTGGAGAACGGCACGATATGGTAGGTACCGGACAGGTCACGAATGCCCACCGAGCGGATACTCAAACGCTCGGCCGTGCCGGTCACGCCGCCCACGGTCACCACGTCGCCGGTGTTCATGGCGTTCTCTACCTGAATGAACACCCCGGTGATCACATCCTGCACCAGCTTCTGGGCACCAAAACCAATCGCCAGACCCAGCACACCGGCACCAGCAATTAGCGGCCCAATATTGATGCCGATTTCCGAGAGCACGATCATGCCGGTGATGGTCACCATGGCAATGGCCAGCGCATTACGGAACAGGCTCAGCAGCGTTTTGGCACGGGCAGAGGGTTCGCCGTGACCGGTTTCCGGGTTGAGCTTGTGCTCAATCAGGCTTGCCAAGCCCAGCCATATGCCCAGCGACACAATCAGGATCACTGCTACGCTGATCAGGTTACCCACCAGATTGGCACCGCGCTCGGAAGCATACCAAGCGGCGAGGTTAAAGGCTCCCCAGGCATCCAGCACCACCATGATCACCGCAACGACGATCACCGTGCGCAGCACGCGCAGCGCGTTGGGCACGTAGCTATTCAAGCGCACTTCCAAAAGCGGCAGTTTGCGGCGCAGGTCATCGGAGAGTTGAATACGACGACCAATGGTCTGTGTCAGGAACGTAGACAGCAGCAGGCCCACGACCACGGCGCCGAGCGTCTTCAACGTCGCAAAGAGGACAAAGGGCAGCGCATCACCCGGACGGGTAAGCGTCAGCACAAACACCATTAAGAAATAGATCAGCGCGAATAGGTGCCACGTGCGGGCAAACAGCTGCAGCGATACACGGCTCGCCGTCAGCGTCGAGCGCGCGCTCATTTGATTTAGATTATCGCGCAGGCGCACGCGGTTTTTGAGCACCACGCCCACCGCATAGATGAACGCCAGCAGCATGATCAGCGTGCCGACCGCTTGTCCCAGGGTGGCGGCCACATAGAAGTTGACCAGCGGTACGACGACCATCAGGCCGTATCCCACCATGCCAATCAGGCGCGCCAGCCAGCGGTTCCAATACGAGGCTTCTTGAGCTGAAATCGGTAATAAGCGAAGACCCTCGTAACGCGAGGAGAACAGCATTCGCACACCGGCTTTGAGCAGCTCGATGATCAAGAAGGCATTTAAAAACAGCGACGCGCGGGTAGAGAGTTCACCGGTCTCCCCCACGGCAAAGGTGGCCACCAAGTTACCGCCAACGTACGCCAGGGCGATCAAAAGAATATCGACGACCGCGGCGATCGCGACACACAGCACTAAACGTAGCACCGGCGTCAGTCCCGTGCCCTGCTGTGACCAGCCGCTGATTTTGGTGAACAATGATTTTGCCAACCGGCGGAACACCATAAAAATGGCGAAGGTCGCCACGATCACGATGCCCAGATTGATGGCTGCGTTCATGAAGGCCGCCATATCGAAGCTGCTGCCCGCGCCTTGGCCGGTGAATATATTGCCGACGATCGCCACAGCCTGCTCGATCTGACCGCCCACATCACCTACTACACGGCTGGTCAACTCTGCCAACTGGCGGGGTAGTGAGACATCCTCGGGCGCTACGTTGCCCCCCGCGGCAGCGGCTTCCGGCGACAGCTCGGCCGCAACGCCAGCAGGCAACTCAGACGCTTGATTACGCAGCAGTTCAATGAGCTCCTGGCGGGCCTGCTCGTCTTCCAGCAGGTCGGCCAGCGCCGCATAAGAGGGCTGCTCTTCAGCGACGGACGCATCGCTCTCGGCGCTTAACGTGGTTTGCGCCATGGCTGGCCCGGCCAGCATGGCGAACAGCGCCAGCATCCAGACGCTGAGCCAGGGGAGTAAACGTAGTGACGTCACACCATAACCTCCTTTTGGGTGAGTATTTGCCATCCTGCCCTCGTTAAAGTTCAACCTAAGAATGTTAAACACAGGATAGTGCATCCAATGGAAATGCAAGCTTTGTATAACGCTCGATCCAAAGTAACTAGCGTAACATGACTCAATGTAAGAGACGTTAACGCGCCTGCTTTTGGAGCACCAATGAAACCGAGTGAAGGTAATTGCCGTTTATTGGCAGTAAGGCGCCAACCATTGATGGGCCAGCGCAATCAGCAGCCCATAGCGGGCACCTTTTGCTAGCACAATCCAGAGCAGCGCCCGCCACCAGGCAAGGCGCATCACCCCAGCCAGCACGGTGAGCGGGTCGCCAATCACAGGTAACCAGGAGAGTAATAGGCTCGCCTCGCCAAAGCGGTGATACCAGCGCTCGGCACGGGCAAGTCCTTGGGGAGATGCAGGAAACCAGCGGCGATGTTGAAATTGGCGAGCGTAGCGACCAAGAGCCACGTTGATCAAACTGCCCAGCGTGTTGCCAGCCGTCGCCACAACCCACAGCACCAGCGCTGGCTCACCAACACACCATAGCCGCGCCAGCCACACTTCCGAGCCACCAGGCAGCAGGGTGGCGCTGGCTAGCGCCACCCAAAACAGGCTGAACACGATACGCGCCCTCTAACGTTTAACGGGGCAACTGGCCACCGAGCTGCTGGGTAATTTCGTCGGCTATTTGACGCACCAGCGCCCCCAGTACCAGCAGGCGCTCTTCGGGAATGCGCGCCATGGGGCCAGACACAGAAATAGCGGCTAACGGGGTGCGGTGCTCATCGAAAATGCAGGCCGCCACGCAGTGCAGGCCAATCGCATGCTCTTCCCGGTCGCAGGCAAAGCCTTGGGCGCGAATGGCGGCCATTTCCGCCTGCAGTGAATCCGTTTGATACAGGGTATTTTCAGTCACACGGGCCAGCTCGTAGCCGCCTTCTAACAGCGCGCTGCGCTCCTCCTCGCTCATCCACGCCAGCAGCGCCTTGCCCACGCCGGAGGCGTGCAGCGGCGCACGGGACCCCAGCCGCGTGATCATGCGCATCATCTGCGGGGATTCGTTTTGAGCCAAGAAGACCGCCGTGGCGCCATCACGGATACCCAGATTCGCCGTTTCGCCGGTTTCTGCGGTTAAGCGGCGCAAAAACGGGCGGCTTTTGGCCACCACGTCGCGTGCTTCTAAAAAGCTGTTACCAATTCGGAAGGTTTTGACGTCGATGCGCCACAGGCCCTGCTCGCTCTCTTGGGTGACAAAGCCCTGGCTTTGCAGCGCCTGAAGCAGGCGATGAGTGGTGGAAGGGGCAAGGTCAGCCATTTCCGCCAGCTCTGAAAGCGCAAGGCCCAGCGGGCTAGCGGATAGGTATTCGAGCAGCGTGAGGCCACGCACCAACGATTGGCTATGCCCTCCGCTCGCTTTCGTGGCTCCCGCCGGACGTCCGACTGATCTGCGCTTGGCTTCACTCACCTACTACTCTCCTGACGGCACTCAATACGTAAAAAGCCAGCAGGATAACGCGCCGCAGGGGGCGCTGTCGCGTTTACGGAAACAAATTCCACCAATGGCTAGCAGCGTGTACTAGCGATGCTGCCAGCGAGGCGCGCTTTTCGATAAACGCATCGATGCCTTCTGCCACATCGTCGACCAGGATGATTACGCTTTCTCGCGAGTGCCTTGGCGATGGTTATAGCCCAGCGGATGAGGCTCACCACGGGCTTTGGCCAGCTCGATCTGGCGCTGACGCTCGCGGGCGGCGGCGCGGGTTTTCTCAGGCAGTGAGTCGATACAGTGCGGGCAGCTGATGCCGGGCTCGTAGGCCGACGACTGCATGTCTTCCTGAGAGATCGGCATCCGGCAGGCGTGGCACTGCTCGTACTCGCCCTCGGTGAGATCATGGCGCACAGTGACCCGGTTATCGAACACGAAGCACTCGCCGCGCCACAGCGACTGCTCTTCCGGCACCTTTTCCAGGTAATTGAGCACGCCGCCCTTCAGGTGGTACACCTCTTCGAAGCCCTCTTTCAGCATAAAGCTGGAGGCTTTCTCGCAGCGGATGCCGCCGGTGCAGAACATGGCGACCTTTTTATGCTGCTCCGGGTTGTAGTGCTGGCGCACGTACTCGGGAAACTCGCGGAAAGTAGTCGTTTTCGGGTCCACCGCGCCTTCAAAGCTGCCAATCGCGACTTCGTAGTCGTTACGGGTATCGATCACCAGCACTTCCGGGTCGGAGATCACGTCGTTCCAGTTTTCCGGCTCAACGTAAGTGCCCACGGTGTCGTTGGGGTCGATGCCCGGCACGCCCAGCGTGACGATCTCTTTTTTCAGTTTGACCTTGGTGCGGTAGAACGGCGGCTCGTCGCAAAACGACTCTTTGTGGTCGATATCACTTAAACGTGGGTCGGCGGTGAGCCAAGCCAGCAGCGCGTCGATGCCTTCGCGGCTACCGGCCACGGTGCCGTTGATGCCCTCTTTGGCCAGCAACAGCGTGCCTTTCACGCCGTTATCGACCATGGTTTGGCGCAGCGGCTCGCGCAGTGCTTCAAAGTCGTTCAGGGTGACAAATTTATACAGCGCTGCCACCACAACGGGCGGTGTTGGGGTCGGGGTCGTCATGGAGTGCTCCTGGTAGTCGCCCTCGCAAAGGGCGGACCGGGTCAATAAAGGCGCGCATGATAACAAAAAGCCCGCCGTGGGTGCATCTCGGCGTGTTTGACTCAGATCAACGACACCGCCAATCGTCGATTATTTCGACAACATCATTGAGAAAGCTTCACCCCACGTCACACGCACTCGGTCGTATAGTAGGCGGCAATTTAACTCAGTGATGAGGTGCTTTTCATGAAGATTCGTCGTTCCAACGAGCGGGGCTACGCAGACCACGGCTGGCTACGCTCTTACCACACGTTTTCGTTCGCCAATTACATGGACCCCAACCACATGGGCTTCCGCGCGCTGCGGGTGATCAACGAAGACCGTGTGGCCCCCGGCCACGGCTTTGGCGCCCACCCCCACCGGGATATGGAAATTATCTCCTACGTGCTTGATGGCGAGATGGAGCACAAGGACAACATGGGCAATGGCGAAGTGATGCGCCCCGGCGATGTGCAGCGCATGTCCGCAGGCACGGGCGTACTGCACAGCGAGTTCAACCACTCCCAAGAAAACGGGCTGCACTTTCTGCAAATCTGGATCGAAACCGCCCAGCGTGGCATTCAGCCCAGCTACGAGCAGAAGCACTTCTCCACCGCCGAGCGGCAGGGCCAGTGGCGCTTGGTGCTCTCCCCAGATGGTCGCGATGGCTCGGTGAGCGTGAATCAGGATGTCAGCCTGTACGCCAGCCTGCTAAGCGCCGGGGACCACCTCACGACACCGCCCTCACGCTACGCATGGCTGCATGTGGTGAAGGGGGCTGTCGAGGTGAACGGCGAGCGGCTCACCACCGGCGATGCCGCTGCGTTTACGCCGGATGAGCACGTCGAGCTCACCAGCAGCGACGCCAGCGAAGTACTGCTGTTTGATTTGGCCTAACAGCACCTGCCTAAGCAAATGGTATAACGCACAACGGCCCCGGTGGGGCCGTTGTGCTCTGCAGGCTACACTCCAGACTAAGACCCGAACCAACCCGTAGCGGGGGTCTTTCGCCAGGGATGGCGAAAGTAGCGCCCAAGGATGGGTTTACAGCGCCCCCGCCAAGGGTTGTTCGGGTCGTAAAAGCTACGCCTAGCTATTCTGCGCCGAATAGAGCACGCGAATCTTCAGCGTGTGCTCTACTTGCTTCAACGCTTCCAGCGCCTGCGGGCCGTAGGCTTTATCGACATCAATCACCACGTAACCGACCTTATCGTTGGTCTGCAGATACTGGCCAGAAATGTTGATGCCGTTTTCTGACAGCACGCGGTTGATCTGGGAAAGCACGCCGGGCACGTTGTCGTGAATGTGCAGCAAACGGTGCTTGTCCGGGTGCGCGGGCAGTGCCACTTCGGGGAAGTTGACCGAGGTGACCGTGGTACCGTTGTCCGAGTACGTGATCAGTTTTTCGGAGACCTCGATACCAATGTTCTCCTGGGCTTCCAGGGTAGAACCACCGATATGCGGCGTCAGAATCACGTTATCCAGGCCGCGCAGCGGGCTTTGGAACTCTTCATCGTTGCCTTTCGGCTCGACCGGGAAGACATCAATAGCAGCGCCGTTCAGCTTGCCCGCTTTAATGGCATCCGCTAGCGGCTCGATTTCCACCACGCTGCCACGGGCGGCATTGATCAGGATAGCGCCATCCTTCATGGCGGCGATCTCTTTCGCGCCAATCATCCAGCGGGTAGAGGGCAGGTCCGGCACGTGCAGGCTGACCACGTCCGAACGACCCAGCAACTCCTCCAGGCTGGCGACCTGGCTGGCATTACCCATACCCAGCTTAGTGATCACATCGTAGTAAATCACGTTGAAGCCGAGCGACTCTGCCAATACAGAGAGCTGTGCGCCGATGCTGCCGTAACCCACGATACCGAGGGTTTTACCGCGCGCTTCGTGGGAGTTTTTCGCCGACTTCAGCCAGCCGCCCTGGTGCGCGCGAGCATTCTTCTCGGGAATACCGCGCAGCAGCATAATGGCTTCTGCCAGTACCAGCTCCGCCACTGAGCGGGTGTTGGAGTAAGGCGCATTAAATACCGCGATACCGCGCTTGAGCGCCGCATCCAGGTCAACTTGGTTGGTACCGATACAGAAACAGCCAACGCCTACTAACTTCTCGGCCGCCTCAAACACGCGCTCGGTTAGCTGAGTACGGGAACGGATGCCGATAAAGTGAACATCACGAATCTTCTCGATCAGCGACTCTTCATCCAGCGAAGTCGGCAGATGCTCGATGTTCTCGTAACCTGCGTTGTGAAAATTGTCCACCGCGCTTTGGTGGACGCCCTCGAGTAGCAGGATCTTGATCTTGCTCTTTTCCAGGGACGTTTTGGCCATGGCTGAATCAACCTCTATGGTCGGCGGCATGCGCCGTGTATCGGTTCACGGGAGGCCCGTATAGTAGCACAGCCGCTTGCGCTCCCGGTGTCTTGGCGTGATGAAAAGTGTGCGCTTTCAAGATGAACAGAGTACAAGTCGAACAATCAACCCATAGGGAGGGCAGACGCCACCCCCTCGCCTCGGTGTATACTGTGCGTTTATTTAACAGCATCCGCAGCCACACTCGTCGCCCTTGCTGATACCAGGGCGCCCGGAAAACGGTAGGCATTGCCCAATGAGCGACACCACACCCCCACAAGATTTTGCCGCAACGGTTGCCCAGCTAGAGACCATTGTGGAACGCCTGGAGTCCGGCGAACTCTCATTGGAAGATGCGCTGACCGCTTTTGAGCAGGGCGTTCGCCTGACCCGCGACGCCCAGCAGCGCCTCGATAGCGCTGAGCTAAAAGTACGGGCCCTGAGCGAAGATACCGACGGCAAACTGGCAGTTGCCCCGTTCGCAGGAGCCCAGGATGCTGGCAATGACAGCGAGGAGACGCCGCCATGGTGAGCGCCCACGCCTCCCGACTAGCCACGCTGCGCCATGCCAGCAGCACCCGAGTAGATGCCACGCTAGCCGCGCTATTCGATGCACGCCCAGCGGTAGATGAGCGTTTAGAAGCGGCCATGCGCCACGGGCTTTTGGTAGGCGGCAAACGTTTGCGCCCGCTGCTGGTCTATTTAGCGGGTCAAGCACTTGGGGCAAGTGACGACGCCCTGGATGCTCCCGCGGCGGCCATTGAACTGATTCACGCCTACTCGCTGATTCACGACGACCTGCCCGCCATGGACGACGACGACCTGCGGCGCGGCCAGCCTACGGTGCATAAAGCCTTTGACGAGGCGACGGCTATTTTAGCGGGCGATGCCTTGCAAGCCCTGGCGTTTGAAGTGCTGGCCAGCCGCCCACACCCGCGCCTGGGCCAGCTAGTCACCACGCTGGCGGTCGCCTCTGGCCGCGATGGCATGGTGGCTGGCCAGGCGCTGGACTTAGCCGCCGTGGGCGGCCACCCGGACGCCGAAGCGATGGCGCATATGCACGCCCATAAAACCGGCGCGCTGATCGTGGCGGCCGTACGTTTGGGCGGTCTGGTCGCGGTGGAAGAGGACGACCCGCGCCTAGCAGCGCTAATTCGCTACGCCCGCGCCATTGGTCTAGCCTTCCAGATTCATGACGACATCCTGGATGTGACGGGTGACACCGCCACGCTGGGCAAAATTTCCGGCGCTGACGCCGCCCGTGCCAAGCCTACTTACCCAAGCTTGCTGGGGCTGGCGGGGGCGCAGCGCAAAGCGAACACGCTTATTGACGAGGCCATTGCCGCCCTCGCCCCGTTAGGCGAGCAGGCCGCACCCCTGGCCGATCTTGCCCACTATATGATCGAGCGCGACCACTAACACATGCCTATGAAGCTGTTCGACGAGATACCCCGCGAGCGCCCGGCGACGCCACTGCTCGACTCTTTTGATCATCCCGCCGCGCTGCGGGCCATGAATGCTAAACAGCTCGCCCAGCTAGCGGATGAGCTGCGCGCCTACCTGCTCTACAGCGTTGGCGTGACGGGCGGCCACTTTGGCGCAGGCCTGGGCGTTGTTGAGCTCAGTGTCGCGCTGCACCACGCCTTTCACACGCCGAAAGACCGCTTGGTGTGGGACGTGGGTCATCAAGCCTACCCGCATAAAATCCTCACCGGGCGGCGCGATGCCATGCTCAGCATTCGCCAGCACGGCGGCCTGGCGGCGTTTCCCCGCCGGGCAGAGTCCGAATACGACACCTTTGGCGTTGGCCACTCCAGCACTTCCATCTCTGCGGCGCTAGGCATGGCCCTGGCCGCGCAAGCACAAAACGACCCGCGCAAGGTCTGCGCCATTATTGGTGACGGCGCGCTCACCGCAGGGATGGCGTTTGAAGCGCTGGCCCACGCGGGCCACGTGAATGCCAATATGCTGGTAGTGCTGAACGACAACGAGATGTCGATCTCCGAAAACGTCGGCGGAATTGCCACGTATTTAGCACGGGTGCTCTCCAGCAAGCCCTACCTCAAAATGCGCGAAGAGGGAAAAAAGGTGCTATCCCACCTGCCCGGCGCCCTGGAGCTAGCCAAGCGTACCGAAGAGCATATGAAGGGCATGGTCAGCCCCGCCACGCTGTTTGAGGAGATGGGTTTTCACTACGTGGGCCCCATCGACGGCCACGACTTAGAGGCGCTGACTCAAACGCTGCGTAACCTGCGCGACCAGAAAGGCCCGCAGTTCCTGCATATCAAAACGGTCAAAGGGAAAGGCTTCCTGCCCGCCGAAGCCGACCAGATTGGCTATCACGCGATTACTAAGCTGGAAAAAACCACCACGACCGTGAGCACCTCGCTGGTGAGCAAACCGGCCAGCCCCAGCGCGCCGAAGAACGCCCCCAAGAAAAAGTATTGCAACGTGTTCGGCGACTGGCTGTGCGATATGGCCGCCGCCGATCCACGCCTCATGGGCATTACCCCCGCCATGGGCGAAGGCTCGGATTTGATTCGCTTCTCGCAAACCTATCCCGAGCGTTACTTCGACGTGGCCATCGCCGAGCAGCACGCGGTCACGCTAGCCGCCGGTATGGCCTGCGAAGGCATGAAGCCAGTGGTGGCGATCTACTCCACTTTCTTGCAGCGTGGCTACGACCAGTTGATCCACGACGTGGCCGTGCAGGACCTGGATGTCACCTTCGCCATCGACCGGGCAGGCCTAGTGGGCGAAGACGGCCCCACCCACCACGGCAGCATGGATCTTTCGTTCCTGCGCTGTGTGCCGGGCATGGTGATTCTGGCGCCTGCCGATGAAGCCGAATGCCGCGCCATGCTCAGCGCTGCCTACCACCATTCTGGCCCGGCTGCCGTACGCTACCCCCGTGGCACCGGCCCTGGGGCCGTCATTCCAGAGCACCTAGAGCCGCTGGCGATTGGCGAGGCCCAGGTGCGTCGCGAGAGCACCAGCGACGGCGTACGCATCGCGCTGCTGGCGTTTGGCAGCGTCAATAGCGCCGCCGCCGAAGTGGCTGAGAAGCTCAACGCCACCCATATCAACATGCGCTCGGTGAAACCACTGGACCGCGATGCTGTGCTCCACGCAGCGGACGAGCATGAGCTGCTGGTCACCCTGGAAGAGAACGTCATTGCGGGTGGTGCGGGTAGCGCGGTGAACGAGCTGCTCAACGCGGAAGGCGTTCAGGTGGAAGTGCTGAACTTAGGCCTGCCGGACGCCTTTGTGGAACACGGCACCCCCGCCGAGCTATTGCGCGACTGCGGACTGGATGCTGAAGGCATCGAAGCAGCCATTCGTTCGCGCCTGCCGTCGCCTTGAGCTTACTGACTAACTTGTTGAGACCGTTATGCTTTTTTTGATGATTCTGTTTGGTTTGATTGGCCTTGCCAGTGGCGGCCCCGTGGGCCTGCTGGTGGGAGCGGGTCTGGGCTGGTGGTTGGCACGCCAGCTGGGGCGCCGCTTGAATGCCGCCCGCACGCGTTTGCAGGAAGGTTTCCTGGAGTCGATCTTTTCGGTGATGGGCTGCCTTTGCCAGGCCGATGGCAAGGTCACTCCAGGTGAGCTGGGCGTGGCCGAAAAGCTGTTCGATCAGATGCGCCTTCAGGGCGAGCACCGCGCCAAAGCTCGCGCCGCCTTTGACCGGGGCCGCGCGGCTGACTTCAACCTGGATGCCGAGCTGGCCAAGGTCAACCGTCTCACCCAGCGCCAGCCGGTACTGCGCCAAGTGTTTTTACAGGTTCAGTTGAGCGCGATTGCCGCCGATGGCGTGCTGCACCCCGCCGAGCACGAGATGATTCTGCGCGTTGCCCGTGGCGTTGGCTGTAGCGACGCCGAAGTGCAGCAAATCGAAGCCATGCTGCACGGTGCGGCGGCCAATTCTCAAGGTGCCAGCGAAGAAGCCTTAAAAGATGCTTACCGCGTTCTTGGGGTATCAGAAGACGCCAGCGACGCCGAGATCAAGAAAGCGTATCGTCGCCTGATGAGCCAAAACCATCCGGACAAGCTGGCGGGCAAGGGGCTTCCGGAGAGCATGCGCGAGGTGGCGCAGGCCCGCACCAGCGAGATTGGCAATGCCTACGAGCGCATCCGCGCGGCGCGGGGCTAGTAGCTCGTGACAGGGTTCCAGGGAGTCGCTACAGTGAAAACTTCACGGTACTGCCTGGAGCCGCCAAATGATCACGCTATACAGCTTTCCCAATTCCCGCTCGCTACGCGCTGCTTGGACGCTTGAAGAGCTGGGCCTAGAGTACCAGTGCCACCACGTAGCGCTGGATAAAGGCGAGGGGCAAAGTACCGAGCATCTTGCTCGCCACCCGGATGGCAAGGTGCCGGTGCTGGAAGATGGCGAGCTAATGCTGTTTGAGTCTGCGCCTATCTGCCGTTATCTCGCCGAGCAGTATGGCGCAGGGCAACTGCTGCCTCAAAGCATTGCCGAGCGCGCCCAGGTCGACCAGTGGCTTAGTTTCATCGTTACCGAGATCGAGCAGCCACTGTGGCTGCAAGCCAAGCACAAATTCGCCCTGCCTCAAGATAAGCGCGTGCCTTCAGTGCTACCCACCGCCGCTTGGGAATTCCAGCGAGCCCTGCTCGCGCTCGAGCGCCGCTATCGTGGCCAGGAAAATCTAGTGGGCGATACCTTCACGTTGGCAGATCTGTTCTTAACGCACACGCTCACTTGGGCCACAAGCATGAAACATCGCTTGCCAGAGCCGTTGGTGGCTTACCGTGCCCGTCACGCCAATCGCCCAGCGCTTGCCCGCGCCGCCGAAAAAGAGCAGGCGGCAGCGCAAGCGACCTGATTACACCGCGTTAGGCGAAGGCAGCCGGAGTGTTTCCTGCGCTTTACTCCCTTCGGCACGGGCGGCTCCCCAGGCACTTTCCAGCCCGCCAGGGAAGCCGCTTCGCTGGCTGTAATCCGGAGTGACACTGCCCTGGTAGGCATGGCGCTGGCTTAGCGCTTTGGCGCAGCTATAATCCACTACCGTCAGCACGCCCACCGCAAGTGCTAAATAGAGGTTCTCTTTATGCGATGGGTGGCGCTTTAACGCAAAGGTGAGCGCGGCAAAATCCAGCACATCTCCGCCAACTCGGCTCCAAATCGCGTTGGTCGGGTTATCCGACAGCGCGCCGATGCCGCTGAGGATTTCCCGCGCACCGCTGGCGCGTATCTTATTTTCACGATGAGGCATACCTAACACGCGGCTCAACCCCGACGCGGGGCCACTAGCTGATACAACCCCATCCCCAAGCTTAGCCAACCCAAGCCTCTAGCTAATTTATCCGCTGGTGACATTGAGCGTGTTGGCGAGTGGGAATGGCGTTTCATCGATGTTTTCATACTCTCCTCCCTGTGCAGTATTACGGCTTCAGAATGACTTTGACGCAGCCATCCTGCTTATCCCGAAAGGTTTGGTACATCTCACGCCCCTGGGCTAAATCCACCGAGTGGGTAATCACAAACGAAGGGTCGATCTGGCCCTCGTCAATGCGCCTCAACAGATCATCCGTCCAGCGTTTGACATGGGTTTGCCCGGTGCGCACGGTCAATCCTTTGTTCATCAGCGCCGCCCCCATAGGGATTTTATCAACCAGCCCGCCATACACCCCGGGGATCGACAAAATACCCGCCGGACGGCAGACATATATCATCTCGCGCAGCACATGAGCACGGTCGGTTTCCAGCCACATGGCCTGTTTTACCCGGTCATACACCGAGTCCAGCGAACGCGTGGCGTGGGCTTCCAGCCCCACCGCATCGATACACTTTTCTGGCCCCTTACCGTGGGTCAGCTCCTGCAGCCTGCCCAGTACGCTTTCGTGGGCAAAGTTAATAGTGATCGCGCCACCGGCAGCGGCCATTGAGAGCCGCTCGGGTACGTTATCAATCACCACTACCTGCTTGGCGCCCAGCAGCACCGCGCTACGCACGCAGAACTGACCAACCGGGCCTGCGCCCCAGATCACCACGGTATCGGTGGGTTGAATGTCGCACTGCGCGGCGGCCTGCCAACCGGTTTGGAAAATATCCCCTAGAAACAGCACTTGCTCATCGGTGAGCGTATCGGGCACTTTAATATGCGTGGTGTCGGCAAAAGGCACGCGCACAAACTCGGCCTGGCCGCCCGTATAGCCGCCGGTAAGTTGAGAGTAGCCAAACAGCCCGGCACCGCCATGGCCAAAGACTTTATCCGCCAGGGATTTATTACGGTTGGAGCGCTCGCTCGCAAACCGAGTAGTTGCCGCGCTGGCACTGCTCGCATTCGCCGCAAGCAATGGTGAAGGGCACCACCACTCGATCGCCTACTTTGAGATTTTTCGTCTCACTACCCACTTCCATCACTTCGCCTATAAACTCATGGCCTAGGACATCGCCACAGGACATACCGGGGATATAGTGATCGTAAAGGTGCAGATCAGAGCCGCAGATGGCGCAGCTACTGGCATTGATAATGGCATCGCGGGGGTGTTCGATCGCGGGGTCGGGCACGGTATCGTAACGAACATCGTTCTTACCGTGCCAGCAAAGTGCTTTCATGGCTGCTTCTCCTTACATGGTTGCGCATAGCGTCCTGCCATGTATCACCATAGCTCAGACACACGGCACCCAAAGTTAAGAAAAGCTTTTTTACGGGTGTTCGACGACAATCACGCCCTAATCAGGCAACTTAAGTTAACAACGGATAACAATCGCTACCTACCTAGCCTTTGCGCTCAATATCCACGTTGCTGGCCTGGGCGAAGAGCCTAGTAGAAGTGACTTAGGCCTTAATGACTAATCATCCATGGGCGTGCTGAGGGGAACATCTTATTACCTTCTGCAGTATAAAATACCTGGGGTTTTTGACGTTCTCGATGACAGCATCCGTTCTCGTGCTCACTATGCTGGTTCCCATGCCTGGGTTCGTGTGCGGCTTTTTCATTGCGCGCAAGGGCATTGCGTTTTGAGGCATCCATCATTAAAAGCTGAGGGGCAACCATCAGCACTCTAGGGGATAGCGTTCCGCACGTTGGGCAAGCGTGAGAATCACCCGACTCTCGTAGGGGAACAAGCTCATGGAATAAGCCATGGGAAGCACACTTATAATCATAAAGAGGCATACCACTTTCTCCTTAATAGTTTCTGTTTTAAACAGGCAGCGATGTTAAGACGTCGCCGCCTATCTCAATGCTATTAACGCTTGGAAGTCTCTATTTATCTTTTGAGAGTGGTAAGTCAGCCCCCTGAGCGACTTGGGCACCGGGCCCATGCGCATTCGGTTTCACATCAATATCAAAAATATCCGTTGGCAGCCAAAGCGTTGCGCAAGCATTGGGAATATCGACGACGCCGCTAATATGCCCTTGCACTGGCGCGCACCCTAGCAATGAGTAGGCTTGAGCACCGGTATACCCAAACTTTTTGAGATACTCAATAGCATTGAGAACGGCCTGGCGATAAGCCACATGCACATCCAAATAGTGCTGCTTGCCCTGCTCGTCTACCGATACCCCTTCAAAAATTAGATAATCATCGTATTTAGGCGTGATAGGACTCGGTTTGAAAATAGGGTTCTTGATGGCGTACTTCTCCATGCCGCCTTTGATCAGGTTAACCCGCAAGTGAATCCAACCGGCCATCTCAATGGCACCACAAAAAGTGATTTCCCCATCACCTTGGCTGAAATGTAAATCGCCTACCGATAGTCCGCCATCTTTGACATAGACGGGGAAATAAATTGTTGATCCCCTTGATAAGTCTTTGATATCACAGTTACCACCATGTTCACGCGGAGGAACTGTTCGAGCGCCTTCAGCGGCAGCCTGCTGCTTGGCGGTACCTGTCAACTTCCCCATATGGGCTGTGTCGGCATAGGGCAGTGCCGCTAACTGGGGGATACGATCAGGCTCGGTATCATAGAGCTCTTTTTCTCGCCTATTCCATTCATCCAACATCTCTTTTGAAGGCAGGCAGCCAATTAAGCCGGGATGGATCAGACCGGCAAACTCGACACCGGGAATATGCCGGGATTTGGTGAACATGCCATTGAAGTCCCAAATCGACTTTTGTGCCTCTGGGAAGTGCTCGGTTAGGAAACCACCGCCATTCTGCTTGGAAAAGAAACCATTGAACCCCCACTGGCTCTCTTCAAAGGCGCCAATATCGAGAATATCCACCACCAGTAGATCACCGGGTTCAGCACCTTCAACACCCACCGGGCCTGATAAAAAGTGGACTTGGGTTAGATCCACATCGCGAACATCGTCGGCACTGTCATTGTTGTGGATTTGCCCACCGGTCCAGTCATGACACTCAATAATAAAGTCATCGCCAGGCTTCACCATGCTGGCCATAGGTATATCGGGATGCCAGCGGTTATGAACCTGCTCGTTCTCGTAAGGCGACTGATTAAGGTCAATTTTAATAATTGTTTCAGCCATGACACATACCTCTTTTACGTAACATCGAATAGTGGTTATAGAGAAACCCGTTTTCCCTGTACCACTATGTAAAATCGTTACTCAGGCAGCCATAAGCTAATGCACCACGGGCACTACGTTATATGACGTATAAAAATCTATGGAGTGGTGATCGGCAAAACGCTAAGAGTATGCTTTTCGTTGATGCTGGCTTGGTATAACTGCTTATCCGGATGCCTCAACAGAGCGCTAGCCAGCGCTGGCTCTAGCGTCACGCGCAACCTTCGAGCTAAATCGCGAGCGCCAAATTGTGGGTCGCGTTTTTCGCACAACCAGTTTCGTGCATCGTCGGTTAGGTGCAGCGTGATTTGCTGTTTAGCTAGGCGTTTATCAAGTTTCGCTAGCTCGATATCCAGCAGGGACGACCACCAGTTCTCATCCAGCTTCTCGAAAGGCAATATGCGGTCTATACGATTGAGAAACTCAGGGTCGAAATGACGCTTTAGCGCCTGCTGTTGTACCCAAGATTCTTTACTTGGCTGTAACCTTAGCCAACGCCGCCAACCCTGCTCAAAGCGTTGACGATAGGCCACCACGTCATTAGCACCGATATTGCTGGTCATAAAAATAAGTGTGTTACGAAAGTCGATCTTCCGTGTGCCGCCCGATAGTACTAACTGGCCACTGTCCATGACGTTAAGCAGGCTACGCACTACCTCCTTCGAGGCTTTTTCCAACTCATCGAATAGCACGATACCGGGTTTACTGTAACTGCCTTGAATAGCATCAATATCAAACAGGGTATGACCCTCTTTGCTCCCTACATAACCCGGGGGGGCACCCGTCAATGCCGCCGCATAGTGCTCTTGAGCCAGTGTGTTCATATCGATACGGCACAGCGCATCTGCGCGACCAGCAATAGCCTCAGCCAGCAGTCGTACCGTCTCGGTCTTGCCCACCCCCGTGGGGCCAAGGAAAAGATTAACGGCTAATGGGCGTTCCTCGGCACCGATATCAGCCTTGACCACGTACAACATTGCTTCCATGGCATCTAGTACTTCTTCCTGGCCGACAATACGTTCACGCAATCGCTGCATTACCCTTGCAGGGTCAAAACGGAAGCGTGAAGGCCTCTCCTTGGCCTTCTCTACGTGTTCTAGACCAGCGATTGCACGACTCTCCTCCAGACGATCATTAATAAAGGGCATTTGTTACTCCCCCTGGGCCTTGAGGCCTTTCAGTGTGAATCGTGCCCTGCGCCACGCTCCTTGCCTTCAACGGGTAATTCACCCACCGGGCATTCGGCAACGCCAATCGTTTTGCGCGTTAGCGCCTCGACGTTTTCCTGCGCCTTCTGGGCATCCATCACCCAGGTGCGATAGAAATCAAAAGGACAATCGGCGATACCCTTGTCACCATCCCCTGATGCATGAACACCTGAATAGCCTCGGTGCAACAGCTTGAACAGATGGTTTTGCGATTGGTCATTGGCACGGGCATCACGAATCTGGCTGATCGATAGCTGAGCAAACTGGATGCCCATGTCTTCCTCGCCACACTCGCCGAGAGTACGACCGTCGAAGCCGATGATCGCTGAGTGGCCAAAATAGGAATAAACCCCGTCAAAACCGCTGGCGTTCGCCACCGCCACATAACAGTTGTTGGCCCAGGCCATGGACTTAGACATCAACACCTGCTGCTCTTTGGCAGGGTACATATAGCCCTGGCAACGCACGATCAGCTCGGCTCCCTTCATGGCGCAGTCGCGCCAGATTTCAGGGTAGTTACCGTCATCACAGATGATTAGGCTAAGTTTCATACCCTTCGGGCCTTCCGTAACGTAGGTGGTATCTCCTGGGTACCAACCTTCGATGGGACACCAAGGAATGCACTTGCGATAACGTTGCACGATTTCACCTTGGTTATCGATCAATATCAGTGTGTTGTACGGTGCCTTATGAGGGTGATCTTCATGTCGCTCTCCGGTAAGAGAAAACACGCCCCAAGTATTCGCCTCGCGACAGGCTGCTGAAAAAATTGCCGTCTCATCCCCTGGGATAGTTGCGGCAGTGGCCATCATTTCCTCGTTGTCGTACATGATGCCCATCGTGCTGTACTCGGGAAATACGACGAGATCCATTCCAGGCAAACCGACTTTCATACCCTTGATCATTTCAGCGATGTTGCGAGCGTTCTCTAAAACTTCCTCACGATTGTGTAAGCGAGGCATTTTGTAGTTGACCACAGCTACACCGACGGTATCGGCACTGCTGGAAATATCGCCATGACGCATAAAGTTCACTCCTTTGCTTGTTGAATACTGATAAAAACGATTGATTAAAAAGCAAAATCAAACCGACAGATAACTGGCAATCTTGGCTTGATCGGCGGTGGCACGGGGTTCTTCGTGAATAAGCTCGCCCCGCTCAATGACCGTGAGCCGATCGGCAATCTCCATGGTGAAACTGAGCACTTGCTCGGATACCAGAATGGCAATCTTTTTCATCTCGCGAATCTCATTAAGCGTCCGCGCAATCTCTTTGATGATTGAGGGCTGAATACCTTCGGTAGGCTCATCAAGCAGCAATACCTTGGGCTCGGTAACCAATGCCCGGGCGATGGCAAGTTGCTGCTGCTGACCGCCAGAGAGGTTACCCCCCTTGCGGTTGCGCATATCCAGCAATACCGGGAATAGATCAAATATCTCTCGGGGCACTTTGCGACTTTTTGCGGTCTCGAGCCCAGATTCGATGTTCTCCATCACGGTGAGGTTGGGAAAAATCATGCGCCCCTGGGGAACATAGGCTAAACCTGCGGCGACACGCTTATGGGCGGGCAGGCCAATCAGCTCTTGACCCTCCAAACAAATGCTGCCCTCCCCGCTTGGCAGCACCCCCATCAAGGCTTTAAATAGTGTTGTCTTGCCCATGCCATTACGGCCCATGACAGCTAAGGTTTCATCCTGATTCATGGCAAGATTGATACCGTGAATCACTTCGCTCTGGCCATAGCTAACGCGTAAATCGTTGACTTCAAGCATGTGGATAGCCTCCTTTTAGTGGCCCAAGTAAACATCAATGACGCGCTTATCCTGCTTGACTGACTGCATGTCGCCCTCGGCCAGAATCTTGCCTTGATGCAGCACCGTCACTTTGCCGCCCAGAGAGGCGACAAACTCCATATCATGCTCAATCACGATGACTGAACGCCCTTGGGAAATCTTACGCAAAAGCTTCGCCGTTGCTTCGCGTTCGCTTACGCTCATTCCCGCTACCGGCTCATCCAGCATTAATAGCTTTGGGTCTTGAATGAGCAGCATGCCAATCTCCAGCCACTGCTTTTGGCCATGGCTAAGCAATCCCGCCAGATCATCAAGACGCGTTTCTAACTGGATCTCTTCGGCCACTTCATGGATACGCTGGAGCACTTCCTCGTCACGCTTGAACGCCAAGGCGCCAAAGACGCTTCGACCCCGCGGGTAAGAAGCTTCGAGGTTGTCAAAGACACTCAATTCCTCGTAGATAGAAGGAGTCTGAAACTTACGACCTACGCCCTCCCAGACAATGCGATGCTCATGCATTCGGGTAAGCTCTTTTCCCCTGAACTTGATCGACCCTTCACTGGCGCGGGTTTTGCCGCAAATCATATCCAGCAGCGTGGTTTTACCTGCGCCGTTAGGGCCAATAATCACTCTTAACTCACTCTCATCCATATAAAAATTCAGATCTTCTATGGCTTTGAAACCATCAAAAGAGACCGTTAGATTTTCGATGGCGAGCATAAAATTGGTGTTAGAACTCATGGCCTTTTCTCCTGCAGCGCCTCTGGCGATGGCGCTTGAAATCCATCGCCTGAATCAGACGGGTGAGCCTTTCTTTCGCCGAGCCAGGGTTCAAAAAAGGCGCGCAGGTGTTGACCAAAGCGGCCGTAAATACTGGCCAATCCGTAGGGCAGCACTAACACCACCAGGATAAAAACGGCACCAATCAAGAACTGCCAAAGCTGTGGGTAGGCCTCGGCGAACATGGTTTTGGCAAAACTGACCAATAGCGCGCCGTAAACGCCTCCTACTAGTGATAGGCGCCCACCTACTGCGGCAAAAATCACAAACTCGATGGAGGGCACAATGCCGATGAAGGAGGGCGACATAAAGCCCACCTGCAGGGTGAACATCGCGCCACCGATACCGGAAATAAACGCGGCAAGGCAAAAGATGAACACTTTAAAGTTGGCCACGTCGTAGCCGGAAAAGCGCACCCGCTCCTCCTTGTCACGTAAGGCGGTCAGAATACGGCCGTATTTGCAGTTGAGTACCCAGCGGCCAACCAGCAGGCAACCGATTAGCAAAATAGCATTTAGGTAATACAGCAGGTAGCGGGCGCTATCATCGCGAATATCCCACCCCATCAAGGTTCGCAGATCGGTGATTCCATTAATACCACCGGTATAGCCCTGCTGGCCGACAATCAGGATAGTCAGCACTACCGCAAGGGCCTGGGTGATAATGGCAAAGTAAACGCCACTGACACGCCGTTTGAACATGGCGAAACCAATCAAAAAGGCAAAAGCCGCAGGCAGCACCAACACAGCAATGATGGTAAACGTCAGACTATTGAAAGGAACCCAGAACCACGGCAATTCAGTAATACGGTTCCAGTCCATAAAGTCGGGTATGCCCGGCGTAGTCTGGATGCTGGTGCTTTCCGGGTCAGAGGCTTCAATCTTCAAAAACATTGCCATGGCATAGCCACCGATACCGAAGAAAATACCCTGTCCCAGGCTTAGAATTCCACCATACCCCCAGCAAAGCACTAGGCCGAGTGCCACAAAAGCATAGGTCAGGTAACGTCCTGCCAAGTTAAGGCGGTAGATATCAAACACAAGCGGCATAACCACCATCAGGACGACCGCCAGTAGCAGAATGCTGCCTAAGCCTGCGTGACGATCCTGAAAGAAATGGAAAAGTTTGTTCATTAGATGGGACTCCTTAGCGGCGAACCTTGCTAGCCACAAGCCCTTCAGGGCGCAACAGCAGAATGCCAATCACCGTCAGCAGCGTGAGTACTTTGGCCATGGAGGAGCCCAGAAAGAATTCCATAAGTGACTGGGCCTGAGCGATAGAGAAGGCCGACGCGATCGTGCCCACCAGACTTCCCGCGCCTCCAAACACCACCACCAGGAAGGTATCAACGATATACAGCGAACCGCTGGTTGGGCCGGTGGAAGAAATGGTGGTAAAGGCAGCGCCAGCAATACCGGCAATACCGCAGCCCAGCGCAAAGGTGACACGGTCAACACGCTTGGTATTAATACCCACCGCACCGCTCATATCCCGGTTGGCCGTGGTGCAGCGCACTCGCAGCCCCCAGCGTGAGCGGAAGAGGAACCACCACACGCCTACTGTTACCAGCAGGGTAAGTACCAGGATGGCGATACCGTTGAGTGGAATATCAATCATCATGGTGGGCCGGTAAGAGCCACGTAGCCAGTCCGGCACTAGTACGCTCACCTCTCGGGCCCCAAAAGCAGACCGAAACCCTTGCTGCATAATCAAGGCCAAGCCCCAGGTGGCTAGCAAAGTATCCAGGGGGCGATGATAAAGATGCCTTATGAGTGCTATCTCGACGACATAGCCAACCAAAAAAGCGCTACCAAAGGCGATGGGGATAGCGAAGAAAAGATAGTAATCAGTCATCCCTGGCAAGGCACCCAGAGTGATAGAACACAGGTAAGTGGCGTAAGCGCCGATGACCATAAACTCACCGTGCGCCATATTGATCACGCGCATCTGGCCATAGATGATGGCCAGACCTAGGGCCATCAGTAGCAAAACACTAAAAAAGCTCACGCCAGCAAAGCCTTGCATGGCAAAAATTGCTAATAGCTCTTGAGTACTAAATCCACTCATGGCTGCCTCCCCCGTTATAAAAATCAATATCCGGCAACATCATCGACATCACAGCGGCTTTCACCGCCGTGATGTGAAGCGAAGCTTATTGATAACCTTCTGGGAAGGGGTTGGGTTCGACCAGGTCAGACTCCCACACGACGGTGGCTTGACCATCTTCGTTCCAACGACCTATGCGCGTTTTGCTCCACAGGTGGCGGTTCGGGTGCACCTTTACGTAGCCTTCCGGCGCTGTCGTCAATTCAATATCGGCCATGGCAGCAGAAACAGCGTCTACGTCAAAGCTGCCCGCTTTCTCGACCCCTGCCTTCCATAGCCAAGGCCCCAGATAGGCGGCTTGTGAAACGTCTCCGATAACGCTGTCTTCACCCCAGCGCTCCTTGAACGCTTCCACAAAGTCAGCGTTATTTTCGTTATCTAGGCTCTGAAAATATTTCATGGAGGAGTAGAAGCCTTCGACGTTCTCACCACCAATACCGAGCACTTCATCCTCAGTGACCGAAATGGTCAGCAACGTTTGGTTGTCCGCATTAATGCCTGCGGCATTAAGCTGGCGAAACCAAGCAACGTTACTTCCACCGACTACTGCTGCGAAAATGACGTCCGGCTTGCGAAGGCGAATGCGGTTGATGTTGGAGCCGAAGGAGGTGTGGCCTAACGGGGCGTAATCTTCACCCAGCACTTCCCCGCCAAGCACTTCTTCGATATGAATACGGGCAATTTTCATTGAGGTACGCGGCCAGATGTAATCCGAACCAATCAGATAGAATGTTCGCGCTCCTTGTTCATTCCATGCCCAGTTGATGCCTGCCAGTATCTGCTGGGTGGCCTCCTGGCCGGTATAAATCACATTAGGTGACTCTTCTAGCCCTTCGTAAAAAGTGGGGTAATAGAGCAGACCATTCTCACGCTCGAGCACCGGTAGCATTGCCTTGCGCGAAGCCGATGTCCAAGCACCGAAGATGGCGGGCACATTATCCTGAGTGAGCAACTTCCGCGTTCTATCAGCGAAAGTCGGCCAATCGCTAGCGCCATCTTCAATAATTGGCACAATTTGACGGCCCAAAACACCGCCCTGTGCGTTGATCTGCTCAATAGCCAGCTGCTCAGCTTCAACCGAGCCGGTCTCGCTAATCGCCATGGTGCCTGTCAGTGAGTGAAGGATACCCACATGAACCGTATCGTCAGTCACCGCAAGACCAGTGGTATTAACCTCTTCAGTGGGTGGTGCACTTAACGCCTTGGACGATAGGCTAAGCGCGAGTGGTAGCGCTACGATGCCGGTCAGTAAAGAGCGCCGCAAGTGCGAAAACGTTGTGTGTTTCTTCATCATCATGGTGAGCCCCCTGTCAGAGAAAGAACCTTATTGATTCCTCACGAACGAGTATGGGGAGCGTTTATTGAAGCCACCATGCGGGGAATACACCAGACCACTACGTCATTTACCCCATACCTAGCCACTAACCAACCATTTAAACTCATCAACACGTCCATGGCATGGAATTTGCATGATTCTTTTCAATTTTGAGCGTTAAGAGACTAAGAGAAGAGAGCATCCCATCCTACTGGCCGATAATGATTGGCCAACACAAAGGCCCGCCATGACGACCACAAAACAACGCATATTCCCGGTGAGACGCAACTACAACAAATGGGTGGCTAACCAAACGCTAGAAGATTTTGCGCTACGTTTTACCGCTAAGTCTGCCCGGCGCTGGAGCGCTAAACGTGTTGCCCTAACGGCTCTAGGAACGATTTCGTTTCTGGCTCTGGAAGCGATTGGCGGGGTAATCACCCTCAACTACGGCATCGTCAATGCTATTGCCGCCATCGCCGCCGTCACTGTCGTGATATTCCTGCTCGGCATTCCGATCAGCTACCATGCGGCCCGTTATGGGGTGGATATCGACCTACTCACTCGCGGCGCTGGGTTTGGGTATCTGGGGTCGACGCTGACGTCGCTCATCTACGCGACATTCACTTTCATCTTTTTTGCATTAGAAGCCGCCATCATGGCGATGGCACTAGAAGTGCTGTTCAACGTTCCGCTCACCCTGGGGTATGTCATCAGCTCTCTGGTGGTGATCCCCATCGTCACCCATGGTTTTACTTACATTAGTCGTTTCCAGGTTTGGACTCAGCCACTCTGGATTATTCTGCAGCTGACTCCCTTTATTTTTATCCTATTTCAGGATCCCGACTCTCTCCCACGCTGGTTGGCATTCGACAACACCATTGTAGGCCCTCAAGGGTTCGATCTATTACTGTTCGGAGCGGCGACCACGGTGATGTTTTCACTGGTTGCCCAAATTGGCGAGCAAGTCGACTACTTACGCTTTATTCCCGAAGCACAGCCGGGTAAACGCCTGCGTTGGTGGACCGCAGTGCTCGCCGGTGGCCCAGGCTGGATCATCATTGGTGCTCTAAAAGCATTGGCAGGCTCGTTGCTGGCGGTACTCGCACTCCACCACGGCTTGGCCACAGAGCTAGCTCAAGAGCCGATGCATATGTACTTGGTAGGATTTAGTCATGTCACCACGCATCCTGCCACTTTGATGGCACTGGCAGGTATTTTCGTTGTACTTTCCCAACTTAAGATTAATGTCACCAATGCCTATGCGGGCTCCATCGCTTGGTCCAATTTCTTCTCACGCCTTACCCATAGCCACCCAGGGCGCGTGGTCTGGCTACTATTTAATGTCATGATCGCACTGGTACTCATGGAGATCGGCATTTACCGTGCGTTTGAAGTCATTTTAGCCAACTACGCGATGGTGGCCATGGCCTGGATAGGAGCGCTAGTAGCCGATCTAGTCATCAACAAACCATTAGGGCTTAGCCCACGCCATATCGAATTCAAGCGCGCTTATCTTTATGACATCAATCCTGTAGGGTTTGGCGCAATGCTCTTGGCAACAGCCGTTGCACTCGCCGCCAGGGCAGGGCTCTGGGGCGACACGGCAGCAGCACTGGCTTCCTTTTTGGCTTTGTTGACCGCGTTCATCTGCGCTCCCACCATCGCTTGGTTGACCAAGGGGCGCTATTACATCGCTCGCCCCCCAGAACCCCAGATGGTCCTCCAAGGCCAAGCCTGTATCATTTGCGAGCACCATTTCGATAGTGAAGATATGGCCTTTTGCCCTGCTTATAATGCCCCTATCTGTTCACTCTGCTGTTCTCTGGACGCTCGCTGCAACGATGCATGCAAGCAGCACGCTACCTTTCAGGAGCAATTAATGGACTGGTTGGGCACACTGCTCCCTAATCGTATACTCAAGCATTTCAACTCTCGAATGGGCCATTTCGCTAGTCTATTGATGCTAGTCACTCTGGTGATTGCGGGGTTCTTGATTCTAGTTTTTTATCAGCTTCCCACCCTTTCTATGGAGGTGGAAGCCTTGATGGCGACCACACTGGCTAAAATATTTGCCATTTTTGTGATTGTCAGCGGCGTAGTAGCTTGGCTCTTTGTGCTGGCCAGCGAAAGCCGCGTCGTCGCTCACGAAGAATCTCATCGCCAAACACGCATGCTGCTGGAAGAAATCGATGCCCATGAGAAGACCGATCGGGAACTACAAAAAGCCAAAGAGCTAGCTGAAGCAGCCAATCAGGCCAAAAGCCGCTATCTAACCAGTTTGAGCCATGAACTTCGCTCTCCGCTCAATGCCGCTTTTGGCTATGCCCAATTACTGGAACACGATGACACTATTCCCCCAGAACGGCGCAAAGCGGTCGCCATCATACGCCGCAGCACGGAACACCTGTCTGACTTGATCGAAGGGCTATTGGAAATCTCCAAAATTGAAGCGGGTAGACTGGAACTGTATCGCAACCAGGTCAGAGTCAGCGCGCTGATTGATGAAATTGTCGCAATGTTTCGCCTCCAAGCTCAAGAAAAGGGCATCGACTTTACCTTTACCAGCGAAGGCCGCATTCCTGAATGGGTCATCACCGACGAAAAACGCCTGCGCCAAATACTCATCAACTTGCTTTCCAACGCCATCAAATTTACTAACCATGGCCAGGTGTCGCTGAACTTCCGCTACCGCAATCAAGTGGCGGAATTCACTATTCACGATACTGGTGTAGGTATAGAAGAGGAGGATATTCAGCGTATTTTCAAACCCTTTGAACGGGTGCGCAAACCCGGCGTTCCCATCGCCAACGGCACCGGGTTAGGCCTGACCCCGCCTTATTCACGAGGGCGCTGATTGAGCGGTCTGAAGGTACTGGCTGTTGGCATTGCTTATCAGGATTCGCCTCTTCAGCGCGAGTGGCTGTTGAGTAATGCCAGAACGCAGCCCTTTTCCTACTTACTTATAGCTCTTTGGAATCAATGGCGGCCGTCCAAGCAGCCGTGATCGCCGACCGCCGCTCCGATCGCTCGCTTTCTGATGCTGTGGTGGTCTCGCAGGAGCGTCAGCTCAGTGCGGTCAGCTTCGGCAACCCCTTCAGCAGCGTCGGCCACCACTTGTCGGCGGCGGCACCCAGATGAACGGTGATTCGCCGAGCGTGCAGCCTCAGCGTGGCGGCGACCTTCAGCACCTGCTCGCGCATCCGGCTGAGGCTCCAGCCTTGCCGGGTCT